>JAKUOP010000021.1 GCA_022450565.1 Candidatus Nitrosopelagicus sp.
AATTCAACAAACAATGTTTTTAATTTACTTAGAAAAAAAAATCCAGTCCAAGGACAGTATGTAGTTAATTTTGCATACAATTATCCATATTTTATGAATATGAATCTACGTGAGGCAACACACCTTATTGAACTTAGAACTGTACCGCAGGGTCATCCTGATTATCGAAAGGTTGCACAAAAAATGTTTCATTCAATTAAAAAGAAACATCCAGTTTTATCTGAAATAATGAAATATGTTGATTTAAATGAATATGAATTAGAAAGATTTGAATCTGAAAAACGTAGTGAAGAAAAAAGGAACAAAAAATGACATACAAAATATCTAAAACTGATGATGATTGGAAAAAACAATTAACAACAAACCAATTCAAAATTTGTAGAAAAAAAGATACCGAACGACCTTTTACTGGTATCTATAATGATTGTAAAGAAAAAGGTACATACAATTGTTTGTGTTGTGATGCAGAGCTTTTTTCGTCTGATACAAAATTTGATTCTGGTAGTGGTTGGCCTAGTTTTTTTAAATCACTCGATAATGAAAATATAGAATATGTAAAAGATACTAGCTATGGCATGGAAAGAATAGAAGTTAATTGTAAACAATGTGGCTCGCATCTTGGTCATGTTTTTGATGATGGTCCTCAACCAACAAATCAAAGATACTGTATAAACTCTGCTTCACTAGATTTGAAAAAAAGTTAAACTAAATAATACAACAATAGTGGCGAAATTATGAGAATAATACTATGCGGATTTGGTGTTGTTGCACAAAGTCTAGCAAAATTACTTGAATCAAGAACATCAGATCTATATTCAAAATATGGCATGAAGCCACGAATAGTTGGAGTTTTTGATAGTAAGGGTTGTGCATACAATAATTCTGGATTAGATCTGAAAAAATTAGTTAAAGCAAAGAAAGAATTTGGAAGTGTTAGAGCATATGATAAATCACAGAAAATAATTTCTGGACTGGATATTATAGAAAGTGTTGATGCAGATGTATTAATTGAAACCACTGCCAGTAATTACAATGATGCAGAGCCGGGAATGAGTCATATCATAGCAGCTATGAAAAAAGGACTTCATGTAATCTCTGTCAATAAAGGTCCACTTGCATTAGCATTCCCATCTCTTATGGAACTTGCAACATACAATCAAGTCTTGTTAAGATTTAGTGGAACCGTAGGTGGAGGAACACCAATACTTGATTATGCTAAAAACAGTTTACGTGGAGAACGAATTGTTTCATTTCAGGGAATTCTAAATGGTACAACAAACTACATTTTAACAAACATGGGAAATGGACTTTCATTTGATGATGCATTATCTGATGCAAAGAAAAAAGGATACGTTGAAGCTGATGAATCACTTGATTTGGATGGATTAGATGCTGCAGCAAAATTAGTTATTCTAGCAAATTGGATTATGGGATTAAAGGTTACAATGAAAGATATAGAAAAGATAGGAATTCGAAAATTGACATCAAGAGACATTAATGATGCTGCAAAAAAATCTTGTTCAGTTAAACTCATAGCATCATGTGATGATAAACTCATAGTTAGCCCTATAGAAGTAAAAAATGATGACCCATTATGTGTGGATGGCACACTAAATGCGATATCATTTACTTCTGAACATTCAGGAACTCAGACCATAATTGGAAGAGGCGCTGGGGGCATAGAGACTGCTAGTTCAATCTTAAGAGACTTGTTAGATATTAGAAAAGAGATTTCAAAAACTTGAAAACAAATCTGATCTCAAAAAGTGAAACATCAGATATTCTTAAACTGATATCTAAAAAATGGAAACAAGAAATTCCAAAGGTTAAGAATCTTAAATCACATTATGTTGATAGTGATTCACAGATACTAGTTGGAGATAATTTCAAAATCCTTAAACTAAGAGACGAATTTATTCCATTCTTAAGTGATGAGGCACTACTAGAAAGTTTTCCTAGTGTCACAGTTGACATGGGTGCAGTAAAATTCATGTGTAATGGTGCAAATGTTATGAGACCTGGAATTAAGAATCATTCAGAATTTTTGAAAGATGATATTGTTTGTGTTATTGAAGAGTCACAACACAAATACTTAGCTGTGGGAAAATCATTAGTAAATAGTTCAGATATGAAAGACATGTCAAAAGGTGAAGTAATAAAAAATTTGCACTATATTTCAGACAAGTACTGGGAAATTAGTAAAACAATTTAAGATCAGTTAACTTTTTCAGTATACTCTTGAATTCCATCCTTGTTAACTACTAAAACATCAATTCCATCACCACTGAAGGAATCTCTCATAGTTGCAGAACGAACAGCTTTAGTTGCTAATTCAACAGCATCTTTCTCATTCATATTTTCTTTGAATTGAGGGTCCAAAACACCTAATGCCATTTCAGCACCAGTTCCAACTGCTGCATATTCATCAGGTAGAACAGAGCCTAATGGATCTAATGTGTATATTGTTGGTTTGTCAACTACACCACCAACTATTACTTGAGTCAATAATGGAAAGAATCTTCTTTCATACATCATGTTTGACATCATTTTTGCAATAGTGTTAGGAGGAACTTCACGTTTTAATTCCATCTTTCTTATTTTTGCTAACGCAGATATTTGTAATGATAGTAATTGCATGTCAGCCACAAGACCAGCACATGTTGCACCAACTTTTGGAGTTATAGGGAATGTCTTTTTTGTAGTTTTACTAACTAAAAAATTTCCATATGCTATACGACGTTCACTAGCAAACACAACACCCTCATCAAATGTAATACCAACGGCAGTTGCTCCGGGCATATACATTGCAGACATAAAGTTTCTCATTTTGAAGATAATAAAAGTCCTTTCTAAATTTGCGCATAGCCTTGCTTAAGGATATTTAAAAAATAGAAGATCGTCAATTTGCCGAGTAACGCTTTAGCGTGATACACGCGGTCAACGTTTCTGACTAATTACGATCAGTTTAACGACGACGTTTTTTTCCGCCTTTGGCAGCTTTACGTTTCTTTCCGCCACCGCCACGTTTCTTGGCTGGTGCTTTTCGCTTTGCTCCACCTTTCTTCTTACCACCGCTGCCGCCGCGTTTCTTACCGCCGCCGCCGCGTTTCTTGGCTGGTGCTTTGCGTTTTGCTCCGCCTTTCTTCTTGGCTGGTGCTTTGCGTTTTGCACCGCCTTTCTTCTTGGCTGGTGCTTTACGTTTCTTTGCGCCACCACCGCCAGCAGCTCTCTTTCTCTTACGTGCTGCTTTCTTTGCTGCTGCTGCACGTTTTGCTTTAGCTGCTGCGGCTCTTCTTTTTCGAGTGCGTGCTGCTTTTTTAGCTGCTGCGCTTCTCTTTGCTTTTGACATAGCCATATAATTCCGAAAATAACTAGTGTGTTATATTATACAAGTTATTACTTTTTACATAATTAGTTTAATTTTATACAGTTAATTTTTATTTTTTGATCGTGAAAAATTTTCTAACAGCACACAAATACATTTTGTTGTCTTCTTTAACAGATCGATTTTTGCAAATTCATTTGGTGAATGCATACCACAAAAAATGTATGATGAACCAATTGAAATACATGGTGCGTTTAGTGCATGAACAAATGAATGCATTGGTCCAGTTCCTGCATTAGATAAATTCAAAACATAATCACCAAAAATTTCTTTTGCACTTTCGCATGTTACCTTAACAATAGATTCATTCGGACTGATTCTTGCTGCCGCTTCAGCATTCAAAATAGTGATCTCAATATCGTTAAAACCATTATTTTTCAAATGTTTTCGTAGCAATGTAGCCTGTTTTTTTGGATCCATATTTGGTACTAATCTAAAATCAATTTTGACCCTTGCCTTGGACGGTAAAACAGTTTTTGCACCATCACCTGTATAACCAGAATCAATACCGGCAATATTACATGTTGGACCAGATACCAATGCTTTTTTTGCTTCCAGGTTATTTTTTCCACCAACAAAATCTTTTACTCCATATTCTTTTTTGAAATCATTGGAATTGAATGGTTCTTTTTTAAGTATGTCTAAATCATTTTTTGTAAGTGGTAAAACATCATCGTGCCATCCATTTATCAAAATTTTACCATCACTACTGCGTAGTGTTTTAAGGGCATCGATTAACCTCCATGCTGGGTTCTTAATTATTACTGCAAAGCTGGAATGAACGTCTCTTACTGATTCTTTGACGCTCAATTCAACATAAAGTAAGCCTTTCATGCCAAGGCCAACAATAGGGCGATTTTTTGTATCAATATATCCAAATTCCCAAATCACTGCATCACAAGAAAATTTTTTCTTGAATTTTTTTAGATATTGATCAATATGTTGACTGCCATTTTCTTCTTCACCTTCAATTATGAATTTGATGTTACACGGTACATCACCATGAATTTTAAGATGAGACTCAACTGCCTTGATTCTAGTTATTAATTCTCCCTTATCATCTGATGCACCACGACCAAAAATTTTGTTACCAACAATTTTTCCACTAAATGGACTGTGCTCCCATAATTCTAATGGTTCTACTGGTTGAACATCATAGTGATTATAAAATAATAATGTCTTGTTTGGGTTTTTCTTAGACTTTACTTCTCCATATACTACAGGTGCAATATTTTTTCCCAAACTAAGTATTTCTGATTCTATTCCAGATTTCTTTAACATTTTGGAAACAAGTATTGCACATTCGTCTATTCCTTCATTTGTAGCTGAAATACTTGGTTGGTGAATCAGCTTCTGTAAATCAGATAAAAGATTTGGCATATTCTTGTCCACGTAACTTAATAACTTATTTCTAGTTTTCATTTTATTTTATCGAAAGTTTTTGATACATATGGTAATGCATTAATAAGATCACTTGCAATTATATGAGTTCCAATTTCTTTTTGCACATATTTTCCACAGAGTCCATTAAGATATGCTGCAGTTGCTGCAGATTCTAACGAGTTTCTATTTCTAGCAAGTAATCCAGATACAATTCCAGATAATACATCACCTGTTCCACCTACAGTCATTGCAGATGAATCAACCTTGGAATTTTGAAATGTTCTTTTCCCATCAGAGATTATATCAGTTTGCCCTTTTAGTAATATTGTAACAGAGTATTTTTTGGCAATTTTTTCTATAAATTTAGCATGGTTTTTTTTATCATGTGGAAGTTCTTCCCCAAACAATCGGTAGAACTCGCCTGAATGAGGAGTGACAACAACATTTTTGCCTTTAATTAATGGTAGAATCGATTTTACTAATGCACTAGCATCTAATGATAGTCTAACGTCCATATCAAGTAATGATTTTACAAGAATCTTTAGTGCTTCTATGTCCTGAATTGCTAATCCCATTCCAATAGTTGCTGAATCCAAATCTTTAGGAATCTGTCCTAGTAACTTGTTTACACTACCTCGGGTTAGTTTGGAATCTGCTAATGGTATGACAATTAAATCAGGAGAAATGGCTCGTGTTGCTTGAACATTATTTTTTGGAATAGCAGTGTAAACCAAATCTGTACCAGTACGTAATGCTGCAAGTGATGATAAAACTGGTGCACCGTGATATACATAACTACCGCCTACAACCAGGACTTTCCCATTGTCACCTTTTCTTGAAGATTTGTTACGTGCTGGCATGAATCCTTTGATTATAGTTTTTGTTAATGTTTCACTTTTCATTTTTTTTCACTTTTTTTCTGGTTGTTTTCTTATCAAAAAAGACTTTACGAGCTATTGCTAGATATGTCGTATGGCCTATTCCACGAAATGAATGTCTAGTTTTACCTTCTCTGGCTTCTATGTTACGAATTATATGTTCTGTACAGTCAATATCTGAAAATTCATTGGCAGCAAATGCAATTGAGAGTTTCTCCAATTGATTCATTGTTGGACAAATTGCTACCACAAATCCACTACCCTTCAACATTTTCCTTGCTTGTGGTAGTACCTCCCAAGGGTCACCAAGATCTATAACAACTATGTCTGCATCCTTAATTGGCATTTTTTTTGCTTTTTTCAAATCTTGTCTCTTCAGAGTAACATATTTGAGCATTCCAGCCTTCTCAAGATTCTTTTTGGCTATGTCCATAACCTTAGAATCTACATCAAAGGTGTAAACATGACCACGTGAACTAACAATACTTGCCATAAATGTAGTAAGTGAGCCACTACCTGTTCCAATCTCAACAATTTTTTGGCCAGTTTGTAACCCTGTCCTAGCAGCAATATATCCAAAATCTTTTGGATAGACAATCTGTGTTCCATGTTGCATCTTCATTACATAATCATGGATGCTTGGTTTTAGTATGTACACATACTTGTCTTTATTTGTAATTAACCTAGAACCAAACTCTTTCCCAATTGCATCAGCATGTTTTATGATTCCTATATGAGAGTGAAATTGTTCCTTCTTACCTACCTTCATTAACCATTTTTTGGAATCGTTGTAAAAGAATAGAACATAGTCTCCAGTTTTTATTTTGGGCATAGTTCAATTTTTTATTTATCTTGAATAATTACTTATCTTATTTTCCACGTTGATTCCCCCACATAGATACATGCATTCGTGGAGAATAACTCAATTTGGAATCTTTAGCTAATTTTGATACAATCTTTTCACGTGAAATAATTTCAGACTTTGTGGTTGCCTGAGGCATGAGAAGGACTTTGTCTTTATCAAGACAGTACTTACTGATTAAATTATTAATTTCTGTAAGATCATTATCATCTTCCACGACGTACTTAAAATAACAATTTTTTTGTTTAGAGAAAAATGAATAACATTCGTTTTTCTCACATAGTTCTAACAAATTACCGGAATTTTTAGTCTTAGGCGATACATTCCATTGGTCAACTAATGCTGAAAGCGCATTATTTGGTATGATAGTACAATTTGTTTCCACTTCTACATAAAATTCAGGCTTTAGAAATGTGAGAAGTTCTGCTAAATCATCTTGTTGCATTAGTGGTTCTCCACCAGTTATAACTAAATGCCTAATAGTAGTTTGCTCTATTAATTTCCTAATTTCTTTAATTGATATTTCTTTTACTTCTTTTGCGTAATCGTAATTCTTCCAATCCCATGTGTACTTTGTATCACACCAAGTACATTTTAGATTACATTCAGCAGTGCGCAAAAAAATTGCCTGTTTTCCAGCATTGATACCTTCACCTTGGATTGATTCGAAAATTTCACTAATCTTCATGAGTATCTTTAATGCAAATCCTTTATATCTAAACCGAATTCATTTTTTAATATGAAACTCTTCTTGGATTTTACACCATGCAAAGAATGTAAAGAAATGATGCTCGAGTTATCGTCAGAAGAAATGCTATTTGCTGACGATGCTACTAGAGCTGAAGTATCTTCGAGATTCCTCAGACATCTAACATATAATCACAATGAAGTAGTTAAAGCTGTGATGGATGAGGTAAAAACACAAAAAAGAAGCCCTGAATTTGATTTATACAAATAATTTCTAGTTTAGAATATCTCCTCATTAGAAAATAATTTTAAGATGTATTACTAATACTAAGGGTTGGGTTTATTCAGTAAAAGCAAAACAGAGAGTCTCACCAAATGTAGGGAATGTGGAAGTGAACTTCATGATCCTGAAAGGCTAAAAAGACATCAAAAAATTGCTCATGATAAGAAAAATGAAAAATGCCGAACTTGTGGTAATGAGTTTCCAGACGCAGAAGAATTACGAAAACATAAAAAAAAATGTAAGTGATTTATCATTTGTCATTAAATGATGTGAGTCTATTTTTTGAAAATCGTGTCTTTATACGTCGTTTTCTAACCAAAATGTAATAATTAATTATCTCATGAATTTGTTCTTCTGGAGTAAATCCATGTTCGTTTGATTCAAACAGAAAATCTAAGTAATCTTTTTCATTTAACTTGATTACTATTTTTCGCAAAATTATTGTAGAAGATCAAGTGATTTACAAGTTAATTTTGTTAAAGACTATGTAATAGTCAAGGTTATTTTGAGTGTATTATACTATAAAATTAGATGAAAAAATGTCGAATATGTGGATGTAAAGATCATAGATTAGTAGGATGTATAAGACATAAAACAAAAAAATGTAGTTGCTATAATTCAGATTAAAAAAATCACTAATTAAAACTAAAAAATCTAATGTAGAAATTGAAATCTCTGTTGCTTGTATTCTTTTTGTAATGAACCAGTGATAGGAATTGGATTACCACAAAACTTACAATTGTTTTTTTCATCAAGAAACCAACCTTTTATATCGAAACCATAACGTTTGACTACGATTTCTTTACATTCAGAACAATACGTATGTTCCCAAGGATGACCTGGTACATTTCCTAAGTACACATATTTTAAACCAACATTTTTTGCTACTTTGTAATGATTTTCAAGAGTTTTGATTGGAGTTGATTCATAATCCATCATTTTATAGTCTGGATGAAAGCGTAAAAAATGGATTGGCATTTCTGGACCAAACTCATCTAGAACAAACTTTGATAATTTTTTAGCATAGTCTAAATTGTCACCAACTTGTGGTACAATAAGATCAGTAATTTCAACATGAATGTTAGTTTTGTCACGAATTTCAATTAACGAATCAAAAATTGGTTGTGGATCTGGTACAGCGATAAATTTTTTTGTAAATTCAGGCTCAGCACTGCCTTTAAAATCAACTGTAATACAATCTAAAAAATCATTCATCATTGAAACAGTTTCTGGCGTGTCATAACCATTTGATACAAAAACATTGAATAGTCCTTTTTTGTGTGCAGCAATTCCACAATCACGTGCAAATTCAATAAAGATTGATGGCTCATTATACGTATATGCAATTCCATGTGCCCCATATTGAAACGCACGATTGGCGACATCCTCAGGAGTCATATCAATTCCTTCAACTTTCCTTCTTTGGCTAATATCAGAATTCTGACAATATTTACAAAGCCAATTACAACCGGTAGTTGCAATAGAATAGATTTGACTTCCAGGGTGATAATGAATTACAGGTTTTTTTTCAATTGGGTCAACATGACCAGCAATGACTTTCCCATAAACAAATAATTGTAATTTACCGTATTCATTACCACGAATTCCGCATAAACCAATCTGATCTTTATGTATTACACAGTATCTAGCGCATGCAGTACATTTCACTTTATCATTTGGCATTTTTTCATACAATACAGCTTCTTTACCCATGATAAGTGAAAGTAATTTTTGAATATAACATTAATGATGATATCTTGAAGTAAAATGAATTTTGAAAATATCTCAGATGAAGATGGGGTAATTCTTGTACAAATGGCAAGATATGCTGTCACTGAATACATTACAAACAATAATAAAATTTCTGAACAGAGTTTTAAGGAAAAATTTAGTTTTAATGCAGGTGTGTTTGTTACAATTAATGACAAATCTGGACTTAGGGGATGCATAGGATTTCCACTTGCAGTAAAAAAACTATCAGATGCATTAACTAACGCCGCAATTTCTGCATCAACCGATGACCCAAGATTTCCATCTGTTAAAGAAGATGAATTAAATGATTTAGTTTTTGAAGTAACAGTACTTAGTGACACTAAAGAGATTTCTGCAAATTCACCAGATGAGATAATTAATTCAATAAAAATTGGTAGGGATGGTCTAATAATTGAAAAAGACTTTCAATCAGGATTGCTTTTACCACAAGTCCCAGTAGAATATAACTGGAATACTGAAGATTTTCTAAAGCATGCATGCCATAAAGCAGGACTTCCCAGCGAATCATGGAAAGATAAAACAACGAAAATTTCAAAGTTTCAAGGCGTGATATTTCGTGAAGTGCTACCTAATGGTGAAATTATACGGGAAAAGTTTCAATAGCGAACAAATCTCAATATAACTATGGGACTGTTTGGAAACTCGAAGAATCCAGAGGATTATGTATATGAGGGATTAGCAATGTTACAACAGAATAAACCGAAAGCAGCTGTTAATTTGTTTAAAAAAGCACTAAAATCTGATTCAAAAAATACCTCAGCGCTTTATAATCAAGGCCTAGCATTAAATCAGATGCGAAAATATCAAGATGCAATTACCTGCTTTGATAAAGTAATAGACATTGATCCAAATGATGCACCATCATATAACAATAGAGCGATAGCATTAGCAGAGCTTGGTGATACAGACGAAGCATTAGAATGGTATGATAAATCGATTAAAGTGGATCCAAAGTATGCTGCTGCGCATTACAACAAAGGAGTTCTGTTAGATAAAAAATTGCGCCCTGATGAAGCATTGAAATGTTTGGATGAAGCGATTAAACTAGAACCTAAAAAAGATAATCCTAGATTCTACAAAGGAATAGTTCTTGGAAAAATGAAAAAGCATGAAGAATCTCTAAATTGCTTTCAAAATGTTCATAGACATAATAGGCAGCATCTTGATGCATATTTTCAAACAGGTGTTCAACTTGCTGAACTTGATAGACACGAACAGGCAGTAAAAGTATTTGACACTATAATGGAAAAACATGAAAAATTCAGAAATAACGCAAATGTAATCTATGCAAAATCAAGAAGTAAAGCTGCACTAGATCAAACTGGTGAAGCATTAGAACTGTTAAGAATAGCTACAAAGCAATCAAAGGGCATAAAAGAATGGGCACTCAAAGAAAAAGTTTTTGAAAAATTTTTTGGAACTCCTGAATTTGAGGATATTATAAAATAAATTAAAGAATTTTCTTTCTTACTGCATCTATTCGCAGTAACTTAATTTTCTTTTTTGGTCCAATCAATCTAGATTCATAAATTGGAACATAAACTTCTAAAATTTCATTAATCTTAACATCCTCTTTTAATGACTTGATTCCAGATTCTGCAGGTTTTTTTAACTTTGAAACTAATTTCTTTATTGCACCATCAATTGTTATTTCCGGTTTTTTTACATTATCTTTATTATCATCTAAAATTCTTTTTGGGTATTTTTCAATTAGTTTAGCCGTGGTTTTGTATGATAAATTAACTTCCTTACCATGGTGATCAAATGCTATATCATCTTCATTTTCAATAACTAATCGTTCCTGTACGTCTAAACGAACTTTATTCTTACGACTGGGACCTAATTTACTTAACACACCTTTTTTTTGTAATATAGGATAAGTTTGTCCATCAATGATTAATTCCTTAACATTTTTGTCTACTGTTATAGTATGGTCTACTTCACGGATAAAATCTGCTGTGTATTTTCCTGATAAAAGCAAAAATGCCTCAAAAAATAATTTGGTTGAATGAATATGTATATCACTTCTTTTTGGTTTTTGTAATAAAGTTTGAAACAACTTTACTTTTCTAGATTCAACCATATCAACAATTTCATCATAATCTAAAGATGGTTTTAGTACAATAATTTTAGATTTTGAATTATATTTCATTTTAGACATATTCTATAATTTACGTATTTTTAAATTAATCTAAATGAGAAAACATATACTCGTACGTAATTTTTCTATGATATGAATAAAGAAAATATTTTTTCTAGGGGTGGTATACCAAGTAAAAAAGCAAAATCAAATTATTTCACTGGGAAAGTTATCGCTAAAGACATTTCAGCAAAAATCAAACCGAAAAATGAGAAAATTTATCATGTGACATTCAAATCTGGTGCAAAAACAAAACTGCATTTTCACAATGGTGGTCAAACATTAATTGTTACTAAAGGAAGAGGTGGTCTCTCATTATATAGAAGATTTGGTACCAATGAAACTAATTTCAAAATCAGAAAAACAAAAAGCATTAGTTTAAGAATTGGTGACTGTGTCTATATTCCCGCTAAAACACTTCATACTCATGGGACTGTAACAAAAAAAACTGATTTCGCACATATCGCAATTAATTCATTTCCAAAGAATAATGTTGAACCAAAAACATTTTGGTATGAATCTGATTTTCAAAAAAATGTCATAAAGAGACTAAAATAATGATTACAAAAAAGATTCAAGACACAGAGCCAATCAATGCTGATGAAGGTACTGAAATTAGACAAATCTTTCATCCCCATAATACTCTAGATGGAATTAGGTATAGCCTAGCACAATCTACTATTCAACCAGGTAAAAAATCAAAATCACATAAAATGAAAACATCTGAAGTTTATTTTGTATTAGAAGGGAAAGGAGTATTGCATATAGATGGTATACCAATAATAATTGAAGAGCATCAATCAGTTTTTGTTCCACCATTTTCTATACAATATTTAGAAAATACTGGTAATGAAGAACTAAAAGTTCTATGTATAGTTGACCCAGCATGGAAAAAAGATGATGAAGTATTACTTTGATCTGAGTATCTTTTTATCATATTAGCTTGTATCAGAAATAGTTGAATACAAAACAAGCGCGTCAAATTTTACTCTTAAAAGATGACCCAACGTATGAAGAAATTCGATATGCGTATAGAAAATTAGCATTAGAATTACATCCAGATAAAAATGAAAAAGAGTCTGATGGAAAAAAATTCAAAGTAATAACTGAAGCATACTACTTTCTGAAAGACCAACATAAATCCACACATATGCAGAACAAAAAATCAGCAACCAAAACACGTGAAGATATAAAGAATACAAGACAGAATTTCAGGAAAAATGAGCGAAATCATAGGCAAAATTCACCTGAGGAAGATTGGAGTAGATTCACTAAAGAATTTGAAGAAGATAAAGACTGGTGGAAAAAATATGAGCAAGATTTTTGGAACAAATATGAATCAAATAAAAATGAGAGTATACATGAACAAGAAGCAAGTAATGTAAAAGAAAAACCAGAAGTCGATTTATCGGTTAGAGTTGATCCATCACTTTGTATTGGATGTTGCAGTTGTGAAACAATTGCTCCTAATGTCTTCACAGTTGATAAAACAACTACAATGAATCCAAAATCTCGAGTCTATAATGCGAAGGGCTCAAAAAATCTAAAAATTATTAATGCTGCTGAGACATGTCCAACAAAAGCAATTATTGTAGATGATTTAGACAATAATCAAAGAATCTTTCCATACTAGATTATTCTCAATTTAGTACATAAATCGTCAATCTCAGATTCAGATAATTTTAGCTTTTTTGTAAACATAGAATGCACTGCACCTGCAGAATCATCACTACTTCTTGGAATCAAATGAACATGAACATGTGGTATTTCCTGTCCACTGTCTTTACCATTATGCACTGCTACTAATGTTGCACCAGTCAAAGAATCAATTTTAGAAATTAATCTGTGCACTGTAGAAAAAATTTCATTATTAACATCCACTGGAAGATCTTGAATTTTCTCATAATGATTTTTTGGAATAATTAATGCATGACCTTTTGTTAGGGGAAAAGCATCTAAAAATCCTATACATGATTCTGTTTCAACTAGTAATTTTACTGGAATTTCTTTTGATACAATTTTACAAAAAATACAATCCAAGTCATTCACCAAATCTAATCTTACGGTTCAATTATTGCCCATGGTAGACCTTCACCATATTTAACAGTGACAATTGATCCCATAGGAAGATTACAGTTTTCTATAGTTTTTGGAATTCCATCTAGTGTATCAACATAACAGTTACCATTTGCAGATTCAAAGATTTCAACTTCTTCTATAACATCTTCCCGTATAAAATTCCAAAAAGGAAAAACCATTGTACCTAGAACAATTCCTGCTACTGCAAGTGCTCCCAAAAAAACAACTGCATATTTTTGACCATCAGATAATTCCAATAATGTGTGTCTAAAATTTTATAATAATAAATTTACCACATACCGCCTTCTTGAACACCACCACTTGTGTCAGGCTTTTTCTCAGGTACGTTACCATGTGCTTTTTTCATATGTCGTTCAAGTCTTTCTGGTTGATGCAATTCTAAACCACATTCTTTGCATTTAGTTTCATTACTTTTTTTGTTCTTTCCAAATAGACCCATAAAGTATAGAATTTGAATGAGCTTATAAAAGGTATTTCTGAATATGGAGTGTTGAATATTAAGAATATTACAGTTTTAGGTTCTGGAGTTATGGGACACGGAATTGCACAGGTATCTGCCACTGCAGGATACAATGTGGTACTACGTGACATCAAACAGGAATTTTTAGACAAAGCAATGGAAAAAATTCATTGGAGCCTAGACAAGCTTGTTACAAAAGAAAAGATATCAAAAGAAGAAGGAGATGCAATTTTTTCACGAATCACGCCAGTTGTAGATTTGAATGATGCAGTTAAAGATGCTGAATTAGTAATTGAAGTAGTTCCTGAAATAATGGATTTAAAAAAGCAGGTATACGCAGAACTGGATAAAGCTGCAAAACCAGAAGTAATATTTGCATCAAATACAAGCACATTACCAATCACAGAAATTGCAAACACGACGTCACGACCTGATAAATTTATTGGAATTCACTTTTTCAATCCACCGCAACTTATGAAACTAGTTGAAGTAATTCCAGGTGAAAAAACAGCACAGGAAATAACTGAACTTACGCAGGATTTTGTAAGATCAGTAAACAAGCAGGCAGTTTTATGCAGAAAAGATGTTCCGGGGTTTATCATAAACAGATTATTCATACCAATGGTTCATGAAGCATGCTATTTACAAGACAGAACAGGTGCATCACTGGAAGAGATTGATTCGGCTGTAAAGTTCAAACTTGGTTTTCCAATGGGAATTTTTGAATTAGCAGATTTTACTGGAATGGATGTAATACACAAGGCAACTGTTGAAATGCATTTACGAGACAAAAAAGTAATCAAACCACATAAAACAGTTGAAAAAATGTTTGATGAGAAAAAATTGGGCCAGAAATCAGGGGAAGGATATTACAAATATTCAGATGACAAGTATGAACGAGTTGAACTTTCTGAAGAATTAGCAAAAAAATGTGACCCGATTCAACTTGTGGCAAATGTTCTAAACAATGCAGCATGGTTGATTACAAACGGTGCAAGTGATGTAGAGGAAATTGAAAAAGCTGCAAAACTTGGTCTTGGTTTAAGAAAACCATTATTTGAAACAGCAAAAGAGATTGGAATTCAAAATATACTAGATGAGCTAAACAAGCTTGCACAAGAACACGGTGAATTTTACAAGCCAGACCCACTCTTAGAGTCTATGATTTAGTTTGCTCTAAAATGTAGTTGACTGCATCTTTTGGTGAGTTAAATCCTACAATCTTAACATTTTCTCTATGATCAATATACTGATCAGAATACTTTGTGGCCATCCCTCCTGAATTTTTTAGTGCTGCTATTGGTTTTTTGTACATATATGCAGCGCATATTTCTGATAGTGTTCCAGAACCTCCGCCTACAACAATTACTCCATCTGCAGAAAGTGCATTAAGAAAGTCTCTTGACAGCCCCATTCCAGATGGAATTACAATATCACAAAACTCGTTTGCCATAGTAGAGTCATCTTGTGGAATTATGCCAACTGTTAATCCACCTTCATCTTTCGCCCCATGTGATGCAGCCTTCATTACACCACCTAGCCCACCAGTTATCAAAACTGATCCAGACTTGGCAACTTCTTTTCCAGCGTCATATGCAATAGTTTCAAGATCAGGTGTACAACCATTATCATTATTGCCTATAACTAAAATCTGAAGCATTTTTCCCATACATGGCAATTAACTATCAGCAATATAGTTTTTCAAATAAAGTAAGAGTTATTAAAAAAGGAAAACTAGTATTCTTATGGAAAAACGTTCAATGCCAGTTTGCTTTACTAAAGATCAATACAAAATGATCGAGATGTATGCAAAAAAGAAAGGTTTGCTAAACACTAGCCAAGGTTTAGAAAAACTACTAGATGAAATCTAATATAATTTCCTTTTTCATTATTTCATAATTTAATTAGATCTATTTTTTATAACAATCATGGGATTATTCAGTAAAAAATCTTCAATATGTACAATTTGTAAAAAAGAAACAAAACATAAACACAAAGCAAAAAAAGAGTGGTATGTTGAATCACCTCTTTGTGGTGAATGCTATATGGACAAGATGAGGGATGAATATGATTCTAATATTAAGTCAAAATGTATAACATGTAGTGCACAGAAAAAAGTCACTGACCTCTGGGAACCAAGATGGCAATGGGATATGAAAGGTTTATTGTGTAAAACATGTTTCGATAAAAAAGAATCTGATTTTGACAAGAAGAAAGCATTCTGTACATTATGCGGAATGAAATTAGGATTTTTTAGATATAACCCAAAACCAGCTTGGAAAGTGAGTGGTCAACTTTGCAGGAAATGTTGGGATGAACAAAAAGCTAAAAATGAGTAATATGATATTTTTTAAAAAAAATTCATGTGATTACTGTGAGAAAACGTTCTCAAAGAAAGAAGAATTGATGCAGCATTTAGAGATAATACATTACAAAGATCTACCCTACGATTGTAAGATATGCAACGAAAATTTTTCAAATATGGAAGATATGAGAACTCATTTACAGAGATATCACAGTTACAAGAAAAATAGAGATTAAAGTGCTTTAACAGTTTTAACAATTGGTGGTCTAATCTTAGTAAAAACTCTAAATCCACAAATACATTTTATCTCTGGTAGGCGGTTTAATTCAATAAGACTTACCTGCACATTACACCTAAGACATTCATAAACTACATCGAATTTCTCCTCTTCTAGAACCATTTGGTCATCAGAAGAGTCCTCAGTAAAATTTTCTTCTACCATTGCTAAACACGAACATTCCTATAATAAAAGGCTAACAAAATCATTTCAACGATAATTCAATATACACATCATCAGGAATTTTTAGACGCATTAATTGCCTAATTGCCTTATCGTCTGCGTTTAGATCTATTATCCGTCTATGCATTCTCATTTCCCATTTTTCATATGTTTCAGTTCCATTTCCACATGGGGATTTTCTTGTAACAACGTTAAGACGCTTAACTGGAAGTGGTGTAGGACCCTTTACTTTTACACCAGTTTTTTTTCCAATTCCCATAATTTCTTTACATACATCACCTAATTTGGGAAGACTAGTACTAGTTAATTTTATGCGAGCGTTCTGAGCCATAATGACTCACTTATGCAGTGTGTTTTTCTGTAATTTCTTTAACAACACCAGCAGCGATGGTTGCACCCATATCTCTTAATGCAAATCTACCCATTTCCGGAAATTCTTGGAATGTTTCTATTGGTGTTGGTCTTACTGGTCTAATTGTAACTATAGCAGAATCACCTACTTTCAAAAACTTTGGATTTTCTTCATCAGTTGCTCCTGTTGCAGGATTAATTTTTGCATTGAATGCAGTAATTGTTGCTGCAACTTGTGCAGTATGTGCATGCATTACAGGTGTGTAACCTGGTGCAATAGCAGTTGGATGATGAATAACTATAATTTGTGCTTTGAATTC
>JAKUOP010000022.1 GCA_022450565.1 Candidatus Nitrosopelagicus sp.
TAGGAATGATTTCAAGAGGAGAGGTAGGATTGATTGTTGCAGGAGTTGGATTATCATCAGGAGTACTAACAGGAGATGTATACACGACAATTGTTATCATGGTAGCAGTCACAACTATAATCACACCAATTTGGTTGAGGATGGATTATAGAAAGGCAACGAGAGCATTGTACTAGAAAAAGTAATCAAAAAGTAACTCAAAGCATTTTATTCTACAAATAATTTGTTAGATTATGCAAAAAACAGATGATTTTACGCGTGCCTGCCAGGAAATTATGGAAAATTTACTTACCATAGATAATCCTACAACTAGTGTAATAAAAAATGAAATCAAGAATGTTTGTACAAAGTACTCATTAGAAAGATTTCCTAGAAATAATGAAATTCTATCTATGGCAAATCCATTAGAGTTTAAAAAACTTCAAAATATCTTGCTTACAAAACCTGTTAAATCAGCATCAGGTGTTACAGTTATAGCTGTTATGCCAAAACCATATGCATGCCCACATGGAAGATGTAGTTATTGCCCTGGTGGAATTGAATTTAATACACCTAACAGCTATACTGGAAAAGAACCAATAACGATAAGTGCAATTGAAAACCAATATGATCCAAAAATTCAAATCTCAAAAAAGATTCAACACTTAATCTCTTTTGGTCATGATCCAACTAAAATAGAACTTGTTTTAGTTGGTGGTACATTCCTCTTCATGCCAATAGACTATCAAAAAAATTTCATAAAATCATGTTATGATGCACTAAATGGTTTTGACTCGATTGATCTGAATAGTGCAAAAAAATCTAACGAAACTGCAAAACATAGAAACGTTGGATTTACTATTGAAACCAAACCTGATTACTGTAAACAAGAACATGTTGATATGATGCTAGACTATGGAGCAACTAGGATAGAAATCGGTGTTCAAAGTCTTCAAGAAAGAGTTTTTGAGATTGTTAACAGAGGACATAATCTCAATGATGTAATTGATTCATTTCAAATTGCAAAAGACTCTGGATACAAAATTGTTGCACATATGATGCCTGGATTACCAACAATGAGTCCAAAAGAAGACATTAATGATTTTAAAACGTTATTTGAAGATCCAAAATTTAAACCTGATATGCTAAAAATATACCCATCATTAATTTTGAAAAACACACCTATGTATGATGATTTCCAGAGTGGAAAATACACACCATATTCTGATGAGGATATGTTGAATGTTTTAACAGAAGTAAAAAAAATTGTTCCAAAATGGATTCGAATAATGCGAGTTCAAAGAGAAATTACACCTATGGAAATAATTGGTGGGCCAAAAATGGGAAATCTAAGACAAATTGTTCATAAAAATCTGAAAAGCCAAGGCTTCTCATGTAAATGTATTAGATGTAGAGAAGCAGGACTTGCAAAGAAAAATTCTGTTGAAGAAAAACTTGAATTAGAAAGAATTGACTATGATTCCTCAAATGGAAAAGAGGTATTTTTGTCTTACAAAGACTCTAAAGATCTAATTTATGGATTCTTGAGATTAAGAAAACCTAGTACAAATGCTCATAGAAAAGAAATTACTAATGATGTTGCCATTGTGAGAGAATTACATGTTTTTGGAAAATCAATAGAAATTGGAAAACACGAAAAAGAAAGTTTTCAACATGTAGGATTAGGCAAAAAATTAATGGCTGAATCTGAGCGAATTGCCAAAGATGAATTTTCATCGAGGAGACTTTTAGTAATTAGTGCAATAGGAACAAGGGAATATTATCAAAAATTAGGTTACAAGATTTATGGACCATATGTATCAAAAGAGTTAATCTAAAAAATGACTGAACATCAAACTATTGGCAAAGGAACATGGATTGACAAGCTAGCATCTGAACTTTTAGAAAGAGAAAACTCTCTTGGACGAAATACTGACCTTATCAGAGTTGAAAGTGGGTTGGGTGCATCAGGTATTCCACACATTGGTAGTTTGGGTGATGCAGTTAGAGCATATGGTGTTAAACTTGCACTAGAAAATCTAGGATACAAATCAGAGTTAATTGCATATTCTGATGATTTAGATGGATTACGAAAAATCCCCGAGGGATTAGACGTTGATAATGATCAAATAGGAAGAAGAGTATCTGCAATTCCAGACCCAGACCCCAAGGGATGTCATGAATCATACGGTCAACACATGAGTAGTTTGTTGCTAGAGGGCTTGGATGAACTTGAAATCAAATATGATCACAGAACTGCACATGAGACATACAAAAATGGTCTCTTAAATGAACAAATTCACAAAATACTTGCCAACAGAAAAAAGATCGGAGACAAAGTTGAGGAATTAACTGGTCAACAAAAGTTTCAAACAGTTCTACCATATTTCCCAATATGTGAAAATTGTGACAAATTATACACAACTGAATCATATGAGTATATTGAAGACGAAAAGAAGGTTAGGTACAGATGTAAAGACTCTGAGATTGGAACACATAAAATTGCAGGATGTGGACACGAAGGTGAATCGGATATTACAAAGGGTTTGGGTAAGCTAGCTTGGAAAGTTGAATTTGCAGCAAGGTGGAGTGCATTTGATATTAGATTTGAGGCATACGGGAAAGATATAATGGATTCGGTCAAAGTCAATGATTGGGTATCGGATGAAATTCTAAATTTTCCACATCCTCACCATATCAAATATGAGATGTTTCTTGACAAAGGCGGAAAGAAAATTTCAAAATCACTAGGAAATGTCGTGACATCACAAAAATGGCTTCAATTTGGAACACCTCAATCAATACTACTTCTGTTGTACAAAAGAATCACAGGCGCAAGAGAATTAGGCTTTGAAGATATTCCATCACTAATGGATGAGTATGCTGAATTAGAAAAAATATACTTTGGAAAAATAAAAATTGAAAATGAAGCAAAATTAATCAAATCAAAAGGATTGTACGAGTATGTAAATTTGTTAAATCCACCAGATATGATTCAGCCAAATGTGAATTATAGATTACTTTTAGAGCTTTGTAAAATTTTCAAAGATGATCAAGAAAATAGAGTCAATAAAAAACTCATTGAATATCATGCGATTAAGGAAACAAACCCAAAAATTAACAATTTGATTAGATTAGCAGGAAATTTTGCAAACGAGTTTGACATATCTGAAAAATTTGAAATTGAGTTAGATAATCAAATGAGAAAGGCACTAAACGAGCTTGTCCAGATATTAGAAAGCGATGAAGTAATTGAAGACCTTCAAAACTCAATCTATCAAATTGCAAAGAGTAATGAAATTCCACCAAAAGACTTTTTCAGGATTTTATATCAAATTATTCTTTCAGCAAACCAGGGACCAAAAATAGGGCCATTCATTTTGGATATAGGTAAGACAAAAGTTTCTAAAACCTTACAGGCATATCTATAGTGAAGAATATGGCACATAGTGAACATAATAGGGCAAAGCAGTCAAGTGGTGCGTTTGCGCTAATAATACTTGGCGCGCTACTTCTATTCATAGCACCTACAATTCATGGGGATACACCAGATCTTGGAGTAGCTTCACTGGTTTTTGGAATAATTATTGGAGGAATTGGTTTTTATCTCAGATTTGTTAGAAAGGTTAGAAGAAAGTGATACGATGGGATTCCTAAATAGAATAAAAAAGCAGCCTGAATCAGATGACCATGAAAAAATCAGAATAAAAACTACAGAAGAAATAACTAATGAGCAGCAAGAAAATGAATTTGGAGATTTGCAGACACAAATTAGTGAAAAATCTGCACACCTTGCATCTATTACAGAAAAATTGGAATTGACAAAAAAGGAATATCAAGAAGTGATTAGCGAGATAATGTCATCAAAGAAGAAACTACTAGAAATCAAAAAACAGATTCAATCAGCATATGCAGAATTTGATTTAGCCCCAAAACAAGAGGAGCATCAAAAAATTATTGTTGAATTAAATCAATCAAAAAGTGATCTAACTAGAATCAAGAAAGAGTTAGAAACTTTTAATCCACAAAAATTAGAGTCAGAAAAAATTAATGAGGAGCTTGAACAAAGGAAAAAAGAATTAGAAGTAATAAAAAAACAATTAACTACTTCAAAATCAAAAATCAAAAAAGATGATAGTAGCTCAAAGCATCTTGTGGAATCAGCCAGTCAAGTAGTTGCGACTACAAAGAAAAAACTGGAAAAAACATTAAAAGAATTAGATATGATGAGACAAATCATAGAAAAAGAAAAACAGGCACACAGTGAAACTAAGAAAAAATTAAAATCATTAAAATAGAATCACTGATAATATTTTTTCCATTTTGAGACAAGTTCGTCTTCTGTTACTCCAAGATCATATGAAGGGGATGTAACTTCATTAAGTGAAGCCACAGAAACAATTACAATTGAGCTAATGTTACTTTTGATACCATTTTTTTTATATTGTTCTAAAATTTCTTTAAACTTCTCCCCCTCAGAAATAATTTTTCCTGTGCCCTTAAAACGAAATCCTTTTCGATGTATTGGATCAACTACATTAATTTCAATTGATGAATTCTGTCTTAGATTTTCTATTGTTTGTGGTGAGCGAATGTCTGCAAATGCTAAGTGTGATTCGTCAATTGCAACAATTGTACCCTTGGGTGATAAATTAGGTGTATTATCAGCAGAAACCGTTGCAACATATCCCAATTTTTGGTAATTTACAAAATTTCTAATATCACTAGAAATTAATTCCATGATAATTTTTTCGGGAAAATTGAGTTAAAAGACTATCTCATTAGGTCTACTGCAATCCCATAAAAGAGAAAAAATCCAATCCCTCCACCAAGTATGGCTATCCATATAGCAACATCTTTTCGGGTATACATGATTATTTTACAAAAGTTCTTAATAAAAACCTGATAAATACAAATATGTCAAAATTTGGTGCTGTAGGGCGAGGAGTTATGTTTGTTGTAGTTGGTCTGGTTACAATAATAGTTGGTTCATTTTTGTTAAGAGGAAATATGCACATGTGGGACAAAACAAAACCTGAAAAATCAAAAGGAGATAGTCCAGAATGAGTTCTACGGGCCCGAAGGGATTCGAACCCTTGACCTATTGGTCCGCAACCAATCGCTCTATCCATGCTGAGCCACGAGCCCAATAATTTACTTGGAAAAATTGTTAAAAACGTTTGGGAAATTATTCTGCTTCTTTTTCTGCTTTGTTTACATAGACATAATTCATTATAACACCGGCAATTATACCGCCAATTATTGGTGCAGCCCAATATAACCACTGAATTTCCAACAGACCTGCATCACCTGTTGCTACTGCTGGTGCAAGAGATCTGGCTGGATTCATTGATGCACCAGTTAATGGAACCCCAACTAAGTGAAGTAAGAAAACCATTCCTCCTATTGCTGCACCATAGACACTTTTTGGTGCCTTTTTATGAACTGCTGTCATGAAAATTACCACAACTAAGAAGAATGTTAGAATAATTTCAACTACAAATGCAGATCCCATACTGAAATTCAATAATTCGCTTGGGCCGCCATGACCTCCCCAAAGAACTACTTTTCCAATCTCAGGAAATAGTGCCATCAGTGATAATGTTGCAATTATTCCGCCTATCACTTGGGATGCAATATATCCAGCACCATCGGCTACTCCTATCTTTTTTGTAATAATCATTGGAATTGTAACAGCTGGATTAATGTGCGCACCTGAAACATGTCCAAATGCATATACCATTAATGCAATAATTGCTCCGTGTCCAAGTGAAATCATAATAATTGCTTCTATAGATAATCCCTCACCAAAAGCAACAACTGCCAAGATTACAGATAATGGACCAAAGAATACAAGACCGAATGTTGCAATTGCTTCTGCAAGCCACGCTCTTGTATTAACCATTAAATTTTTGCCCAGTTAATATCCATATAAAACATTCTAGTCGAATTAATTACAAAGAATATTAAATTAGAGTAAAAAAGTTGAGTTTGTATGATAGAAGAAGGAAGCCAAGTTCCTAAATTTCAGCTAGAAGATGCAAATGGGAAACTAGTAAAATCTTCAGATTTTAAGGGTAAAAAACATGTAATCTATTTTTATCCAAGAGATTTTACACCTGGGTGTACAACCGAGGCTGATGAATTCACAAAAAACTATTCAAAATTCAAAAAAGCAGGAATTGAAATCATTGGAATCAGTAAAGATGATGTTTCCTCCCATAGGAAATTCTGTGATAAAATGAAAATTCCTTACATTCTATTAGCTGATATTGAAACTGATGTATGCAAAAAATTTGGTGTCTGGGGTTTGAAAAAATTTATGGGTCGAGAGTTTATGGGAATTAATAGAAGTACATTTCTTGTAAATGATAAAGGAAAAATTTTCAAAGTGTTCCCAAAAGTTAAGCCTGCAGGACACTCTAAAGAAGTTTTAGAAATTTTCAAAAATATATAAAAAGAAAAGTAATGTGGCTAGGGTTTCCAGCCTTTTGGCATTGAACCTTTGCTAGATTGTGCTGATGCGGCGGCGGCTGCTTCTGCTTCTTCTGCTGCTGCTTTTGCATCGTCAACTTTTTTCTGTTCTAGGCGTTTTAGATAATCTGCTTCATAATCTTCTAGAGATTCTGCTTTTGATTTTTCCCCACTTGATGATGTTTGCTGAACTTGTGGTTCAGGAGCTGGTGGTGGTGGAGGTGGTGGAGCTGTTTGAGCTTTTGCAGGTGCATCAATAATCCATGCTCCAAATCTAGTTGCCGTTGCATGATATGCAAGTCTCTGTCTAGTAGCAAAATACTTGTTAGAAGGAGCTGTAAATCCTGGAACTTTTGGTTTCTGATCATTCCAGTTTCCTGGGACAACCTCAACTTGCGCTGCTAATCCCCTACTTCCAAAATATCGATTCCCTGGAGCTGTAAATCCTGGAACTTTTGGTTTCTGATCATTCCAGTTTCCTGTTGGAATTTCACGGAATCTTTCATGAAGTGGTGGTGCTGCTGCAGGTGGTGGAGCTGTCTCTTTCTTTGCTGGTTCAGGTGCTGGTTTTTCTGCTGCTTTTTCAGCTGCTGCTTTTTCAGCTGCTGCTTTTTCAGCTGCTGCTTTTTCAGCTGCTGCCTTTGCTGCTGCTGCAGCTGCTGCCTGTGCTTTTTCAGCTGCTGCTGCTTTTGCTGCGGCTGCTGCTTTTTCAGCTGCTGCATCACTAGAACCTGATGAAAGTTTAGATAATCTTGCTTCCAATGCTGCAATTTTTTTCTCCAATTCTTTTGCTTTTGATGCTGAAGAACTTGATTTTCTAGCTGGCTTTCTAGTTGCTTTTCTAGCTGGCTTTCTAGTTGCTTTTCTAGCTGGCTTTCTAGTTGCTTTTCTAGTTGTACGTTTCTTTGCAGTTGCCATTGGAACGACTATGAATTCCGCCTTTATTTACATTGTGCTTGGCCTTATTTCTAATTATGATCTGTTTTATATGGAATATTTACTACTGACGAATATGGACGATTTTGAAAAAGAATACCCTGGATTTGATTGGAAAAATACCCCAGCATATAAGCACCCAGGAGGAAAAAACTGCCCTTGCCCAAAACACGAATACATAAGAGAGCAAATCAAATTTGCAAAAACTGTTAATGAAACTGGTTCTGATGCAGCTAAAGTGACTCTGAAATTTTGCCCTGAACATTACAAAGTTTACATGGATGAAGTAATACCAGCAATGCCATTAAAATATAAAATTTTAACAAAGATTGCACTAAAACTCGGTGCCATACAAATTGAGCATCTAACCCATATGCAATCAGATCTTTGTTTTTACTGTAAGTTTGGTTCTGGTGGACATGGAAAGAAAAATGAATTACCACCAATGCCATAATTACATTGGATTTATCAAAACTTTAGGTCTGTTTGGAGTATCGTGATGACATTTTTTCTCACAGATTGGACACATCTTTCTATCTAAAAAAATACACTGACAGATATGTGATTGCAAATAACTCTCAGCTGATTTAGTAAATTCCCCGGTCCCATTACAAAAAGGGCATTGCGAATCAAGTAGTTCTATTGTTCCGTTTCCCTTACAAACAAGGCAGTTTTCTGTATTTTCCATTGTAATGCTATCTCTATCGACGATTAAAACTCTTATCTTATGAAAAATAATTTACAATCCCGTTAACCTTATACAGTCATCAGGTCGAATGGTGTCGTGGCAATAGAAGATATTCATGACCTAATTGAAATACTGGAAAAAGAAAACGAGTTAAAAAGAATAAAAACTAAAGTTGATACCAATTTAGAAATTGCAGAAATTCTAAGACGTACAATGTATGATAACGGTCCAGCATTATTATTTGAAAACATAAAAGATTATGATATTCCAATTCTTGGTAATGCATTTGGTTCAATCAAACGTTTGCAGATTTCACTTGAAACTAATGACTTTACAGAAATTGGTCAACGAATTGCAGATATGACAAAAATGGAGATACCATCAGGAATTTTTAATAAAATAAAAAAACTTCCAGAGCTTTCTAAGATGAGTGAATCGTTTCCAAAACTAGAGAAAAGTGGTCCTGTTACTGAAATTATTAATGATAATCCATCATTTGATAAAATTCCAATTTTAAAATCATGGCCAAACGATGCAGGGAAATTTATCACATTTGGTTTGACTGCAACAAAACATCCTGAAACAGGAGTTCGGAATCTTGGAGTTTATAGAATCCAAATTGTGGATAATACTCATGCATTAATGCATTGGCAAAAACATAAGCGTGGTGCAGAACATCATGATATTTCAAGTGAGAAAGAAAATAGAACTGAGACTGCAATAATTATTGGTAGTGAACCAGCAACAGTATTTTCTGCCGTAGCACCAGTACCTGAAGGATTAGATAAGTATCTCTTTGCAGGTATTACAAGGAAAAAAGGTATCAAGACTGTAAAATGTAAAACAATTGATCTTGAGGTTCCAGCAAATGCAGAAATTGTTTTAGAAGGTTATGTTGATTCATCTGACATTAGAGATGAAGGTCCATTTGGTGACCATACTGGATACTATACACCCAAAGAACCATTTCCAACATTTACACTTACAGGTATTATGCAAAGAAAAAATCCAATTTATCTAACAACAATTGTTGGAAAGCCTGTCTTAGAAGATGCGTACATTGGTAAAGTCATTGAAAGTGCATTCTTACCAATGATTAGAATGTTCCATCCTGAAGTTGTGGATTTTGATATGCCAGCAGCTGGTTGGTTCCAAGGAATGGCGATAATTTCAATCAAAAAAAGATATCCTGGGCAGGCAAAGAAAGTTATGATGGGATTATGGGGTATGGGCCAGTTATCTCTAACAAAGATGTTTGTTGTAGTGGATCATGATGTCAATGTTCATGACATGAATGATGTGATTTGGGCTGTTACAACTAGAGTAGATGCTGCAAGAGATGTCACAATTATAGACAAAACCCCTACAGACACATTAGATCCAGCATCTCCACTCGTTAATTTAGGCTCAAAATTGGGAATTGACGCAACACAGAAAACGTTAGAAGAGGGATTTGAGCGAGAAATACAAGAGCAGGTCAAAGTTGATGAAGAAACAAAGAAACTTGTAGACTCGAAATGGTCAAGTTATGAAATTTAATGAGCACAAACTGGATTGTAGAAATTATCTCTCTCTTCTACTGAATAGCCAATCTGTTTTATCGAATCGATAATTCTCTTATCAGTGAGTTCAGTCGAACGTGAACCAGTGCAAGAAACAACTTCTTCACCAATCAAAGTTCCACCAAAATCATCTGCACCATACTGTAATGCAAGCTGTGCCATACCAACTCCATTTGTTAACCATGATGATTGAATGTGATCAATTAACCCATCAAGTACAATTCTTGATATTGCAATCATTTTCAAAAGTTGTATTCCACCTGCACCATAGGTAACAGTTCCATTATTTTGCATTAGTGTATTATTGGGTTCGAAACTCCATGGAATAAATGCCATGAATCCATTTGTCTTCTTTTGTAATTCTATAATTTTAGAAAAATGTTCTGCAATATCATTATCAGATTCAACATGACCATACATCATTGTGGCAGATGCTTGTAAACCTAGAGAGAATGCCTCATTCATAATTCTTAACCATTCATCACTTTTTATTTTCTTAGGACTGATTATTTCCTTTACCGAATCAGTAAGAATTTCTGCACCGGCACCAGGGACAGATTGTAAACCTGCATCTTTTAGCCGGGATAAAACTTCCTTTGTGCTTGTTTTTTCTACCTTAGATATCATATCAATTTCTGATGTAGACAAACCATGAACCCCAACTTGAGGAAATTTTGTACGAATCATTCTAAATGAATCCTCATAATACTCAATTCCTAAATCAGGATTATGCCCGCCTTGAATGAGAACTTGCCTTATTTTGAACATGTCCCATCCAGTCTTAACTCTAGCCTCAATCTCATCCAATGTTAATGTGTATGATTCATCATGTTCTGGTGGACGATAAAATGCACAAAACTTACAGTCGGTAATACAGACATTGGTATAATTCAAAATTATATTATTCACAAATGATGCCTTATTTCCAAATTTTTTTCTAGTTAGGTGACCTGCTGTAATTCCCATGAGAAATGTGTCATCAGAGCGTAGCAATCTAAGACAATCATCTTGGTTTGGGGAGTATCCATTTAGTGAATTTTCGAGAATATCACCAATGTCACTAGCATGAATTTGTTCGGTTAATTGACTCAATTGTTATTCATAACTTCTATGAATATTTAATCCTT
This sequence comes from Candidatus Nitrosopelagicus sp., assembly GCA_022450565.1. Classification (GTDB taxonomy): domain Archaea; phylum Thermoproteota; class Nitrososphaeria; order Nitrososphaerales; family Nitrosopumilaceae; genus Nitrosopelagicus. The sequence continues at coordinate 10,767 of JAKUOP010000022.1, forward strand.
AGAAAGATTCTATTCCTAAAAATCCCATTTTGAATAATTTTAAGTATGGTATGCCATGAAAATCATCTATGGCAACAGGTAAAGAGATTAGAGTAAATAGAATTATGAGAAAGGGAAAAATGCTCTGTATCCCAATGGATCATGGTATTTCTAATGGTCCTATAGAGGGATTAGAGAAACCACATTCAATGATTTACAAATGTGAAACCCATGGAATTACTAGTGTGATTGTTAACAAAGGAATTATCAAGACATTGCCAAGACCACCTAAAGTTGGAATTTTAGTTCACTACTCAGCAAGCACTTCATTATCAACCGCTCCAAACAGAAAAATGCTTACAGGTTCAGTAAATGAAGCGTTAAGACTTGGAGCCGATGGAGTTTCTTTACATATCAATATTGGTGGAAAGGAAGAGCCAGAAATGTTGCAAGACTTGGGAAAAATTTCAGAGCAATGTCATGAATGGAATGTTCCATTACTTGCAATGATGTACCCAAGAGGTGAAAACATCAAAGATCCACATGATCCTGAAATAGTTGCACATGCAGCAAGAATTGGTGCCGAATGTGGCGCCGATATTGTAAAAACACTGTATACCGGTGACATTGATTCGTTTACAAAGGTAGTTGAAAGTATTCCTGTTCCAGTTGTAATCGCTGGGGGACCAAAATCAGAAACAGATATGGATTTACTCAAGATGACTGAAGATGCTATGAATGCTGGGGCAAAAGGTGTTACATATGGACGAAACATTTTTGCTCATAAAAAACCAGAAAAAATTGTTGAGGCATTAGCAGGAATAATTTTCAAAAATCAAACATCAAAAGAAGCGGCTGAAAGACTTGACACAGAATAAATTACTGATAGTTCAACCAAAAGTTGGAAAGAACCAATTTACAAAATTTGTAAATCAACTTGAGAGTGAAGGAGTTTCTTTGATTTATGCAGATCCAAAAAATATAACAAATAAGAAATCAAAAATTCAAACGATTTACCCATCAATAAATTCAAAATATGTAATTTTGGATAATAAATCAACATCTAAAATAAAAGGTAAAAAAATAGGCAAGAAATTCAAAGTTTTATCAAACAAAGATATAGAAAATATTTACGAATCTGCAAAAAAAGGACTTGATTTCGTAATTATTGAGGTGAAAGATTGGAAGATTATCCCACTAGAGAACATAATTGCTAAACTACATAAGATACATACGAAGATTTTCACAGTAGCACGGAATTCAATTGAAGTTCGTAAAATGTTTTCAATTTTAGATATTGGAGTTGATGGAGTAATCTTTCAAACAAATTCAATTAACGATGTAAAAGAAACTCTAGTAAATATGGGATCAAAACAATTTGAACTAAAAACTGCTAAAATTATGGACATTAAAGAAGTAGGTGATGGTGAACGTGTGTGTGTGGACACAGCCTCAATGTTACATAAAGGAGAAGGAATGCTTGTTGGTAGTAGAGCGAATTTTATGTTCTTAGTTCATAACGAGTCGGTTGGTTCATCTTTCACATCACCAAGACCTTTCAGAGTTAATGCAGGTGCAGTACATTGCTATACACTGTCACCAGATGGCACAACAAAATATCTTTCTGAATTAGAAACGGGTAGTGATGTTCTAGTACTTGATTCTAAAGGTAAAGCAAGAAGAGCAGCTATAGGAAGATGCAAAATTGAAAGAAGACCAATGTTATTGATCAAGGCAAAAGTGGGTGATGAATTAGGAGGAATAATTGCGCAAGATGCAGAAACTATTCGTTTTGTGAAATCAAATGGTCATCTAGTTTCAGTAACACACCTCAAGAAAGGCGATTCAGTTTTAGTATTTTCAAAATCTGCTACAGGAAGACATTTTGGAATGGAAGTATCAGATGAATACATTTTAGAAAAATAGGAAATGAAATACAAAACGTGTGTTTCAATTGCAGAAAAGAATCCAAAAAAAATAAAATACATTCTAAAAAATGCTTTAGGTAAATCTGAATATGCTGAAGTGAGATTCGATTTTCTTAAATCGTCCGACATTCCAAACGTGTTAGAAAGTATAAAAAACAGATTACCTAGATGTGTTTGCACATTACGGCCAAAAAATGAGGGTGGAAAATTCTCTGGTTCAGAAAAAGAAAGAAAATCTATTCTAAAACTAATATCTGAATATAACCCATTTTTACTAGATGTTGAATTTAACACACTAAAAAAAGACCAAAAACTAAGACAATACCTAAAAAAATCAAAAACAACAATTCTAGTTTCGTGGCATGATTTCAAAAAAACACCAAATATGAAGAAATTGAATTCTACTCTAAAAGAAATGAGAAAATTTTCTAATCATGTAAAGATTGTAACTGTTGCAAAATCTATTAACGATACAAGTAACATTCTTTCACTATACAACAAATCATCAAAAATTAAATTAATTGCATTTGCAATGGGGGAAGAAGCAAGATTCTCTAGAATACTTTGTTTACATCTAGGGAGTCCATTTACATATGTCTCATTAGGAAAGGCAATTGCACCTGGACAATTCAGTTTGAATGATATTAAATCATTTCAATAGACTACCAAAATTTAATATCAATAGTTTCTAGTTAAATTACATGCTGAAAACATTTGCAGTGATTGGAGATCCAATTGATCATTCTCTTTCACCTACTATACACAATGCTGCATATAGACAACTAGGACTAGAATGTACGTATATTGCTTATCGAATACCTAAGGGGCAATTAGATGTAGAAATTGATTCATTAAAAAAAATTAAAATTTCAGGATTTAATGTTACAATTCCACATAAGATCAATGTAATGGAATATTTGGATGAGTTAGATGAAAATTGTAAAACCATTGGTGCATGCAACACTGTGATTAATGATGATGGAAATCTTAAAGGCTACAATACAGATATGGATGGATTTCTAGAACCAATTAAAAATAGAAACATATCAATTCAAGATTCAAACATACTGCTGTTTGGTGCTGGTGGTGCTGCAAGAGCAATAATTGCAGGCTTAGCGAAAGAGAAAGCAAGGCATGTCACTATAGTCAATCGAACAACAGAGCATGGTCTGCAACTAAAAGAATTTTCAGGGAGTATTGGTCTAAATTCTGAAGTAAAAACAATTGAAGAAATGAATGAATTTCATGCAGATTATGACCTTATCATAAATTCCTCATCACTAGGATTAAAAAATGAAAGTAGTCCTATTCCAATAAAAATAATTAATCAGGAAACAGTTGTGTATGATATTGTATACAAACCAGTGAATACTGAATTAATTAAAGAGTCAAAGAAAAAAAATGCTGAAATAATTTATGGTTATGAGATGCTATTGGGCCAAGCAGTACGTTCTTTTGAAATTTGGTTGGAGCAAAAAGCACCATATGATGAAATGAAAAAGGCATTGTTAGGAGGATTTTCATGACGGTGGTTGAGGCAACTGTTCATGGTGCAGTATCAATGGTTAATGCAATTGCTACAGGTAAAGGTGCAACAATTGGCATCGATACATACGTAAAAACTAGATTAGAAACATCTGACGGCACTGGTATCTATATCTCATCTGATAATAAAACAATTAGTTCAAGGCTCATAAACAAAGTAATTGAGAAAATAGTACCAAAACAAGAATTAAAGAGAAACAAATTAAAACTTGATTTTAGTTCAGACATTCCAACTGGCTATGGTCTAAAAAGCTCCAGTGCAATTTCTTCAGCAGTTGCTTTAGTATGTTCAAAAATCTTTAAACCAAATATGAGTGACTTGGAAATTATAAAGGTGGGTGTCAATGCATCAATTGAAACAAAAGTTAGCATTACAGGTGCATACGATGATGCATGTGCATGTTATTTTGGAGGTTTCAATGTTACAAACAATCTAAAAAGAAGAATTGTCTTACAGCATCAAGCACCTACTAACTTACAAGTTGTAATCTTTATTCCAAGATCTAGAAAGAGAGGTAATCTAAAGAAATTGAAAGATCTAACCTCAGCATTTGAGAAAGCATGGAATTTGGCAGCTGATTCAGATTATTGGAATGCCGCAATTCTTAATGGAATTGCCACATCAGCAATTTTAAATTCAGATCCTCATATAATTACAAATTTAATAAATTCAGGTGCACTATGTGCTACAATTTCAGGTAATGGTCCTTCAATTATGGCAATTACTAAAAAACAAAACGTCACTAAGGTAAAGAAGCAGTTTTCATCACTAGATGGAAGAACAATTATTTCACATATTAATAACAAAAAGGCAGAAGTTCATGAAGTGTGATATAAAAAAATCGAAAATCCATGGACAGATATCCTGCCCATCTAACAAAAGTTATACGCATAGAGCAATTTTTCTAGCAGCATTATCTGATGGAAAGAGTATTGTAAAAAATATTCTTAGATCAAATGATACAGAAGCTACAATTTCTGCATGCAGATCATTTGGTGTAGAAGTTCATGAAGAAGATGATATAATCACAATCAAAAATACAATTGGTTCATCAGTTTCAGGTTCAATGATTAATGCTGAGAATTCGGGAACCACGATTAGAATTGCAATAGCTATTGCTGCACTATCTGGAGGTAACACAATGCTAACTGGTGATGATAGTCTAAGAAAACGACCTATGCGGCCAATTTTAAATGCACTTGAAACTTTGGGAATCACAACAGAATCAGATGATGGTACACCACCAATAACGATAAAAGGAAAGATTAAGGGAGTTGAAGTTAATATTCAGGGTGATATTTCAAGCCAATTCATTTCAGCGTTATTAATTATTGCACCTAGATTAGAAAATGGATTAACAGTAAACATACAAGGTGAATTGGTTTCCAAACCTTACATAGAATTAACAATTGCAATAATGAATGAATTTGGTGTTAAAGTCAATTGTGAAATTCCATATAAGAAATATGTAATTGCACATCAAATTTACAAGCCAACGACATGTACTATCCCTTCAGATTTTTCAAACTTAGCACTGTTGTTAGCAGCAAATGTTCTTTTGGGTGATGGTGTTAGTTTTGATATTAGTTTAGGTGACATGCCACAAGGCGATGAAGCAATAATAGATATTCTAGAAGACATGGGTGTTTCTGTAACATTGAATGGGGATAAAATCACAACAAAATCTCCAAAATTATTAAATGGCGGTCGATTTGATTTAAGCGATACGCCAGATCTCTTACCTGCACTAGCAATTCTTATCTTAAAATCATCAAATCCTATAGAGATTTTTAATGTTAAACACGCAAGATACAAAGAAACTGATAGGATTGCTGTGATTTGTAGGGAATTAGAAAAAATTGGAATAGATGTTAAAGAAAATGATGATGGAATGGTACTAACACCAACAGAAAATCTTAATCCTGCAGAATTAAATGCTGAAAATGATCATCGATTATTTATGGCATTTTCCATTATTGGAATGTATATAGGAGATTGTAGTGTGACTGACCCAGATTCTGTGAAAGTTTCATATCCAGACTTCATCACAGACATGAAAAATTCAGGTGGGAAAATAATTCCTGTATAGAACAATTATTAACATCTTAAGTGATCTTTTATTGTGAGTAGTAATTCCATTGGCAGACGCTTAATTTTGACCAGTTTTGGTGAGAGTCATGGTACATGTATCGGTGCGGTTCTAGATGGATGTCCTGCAGGTTTAGAGTTAGATGAAAAAGATATTCAAAAAATGTTGGATTTACGGAAGCCTGGCCAATCGTTAGTTTCAACACAAAGAAAAGAAGATGACAAAGTAGAAATTCTTTCAGGAACTTTTAGAGGATTTACAACTGGTGCTCCAATTACAATGATAGTTTGGAACAAAGACCAGAATTCTAAATCATACGAAAAATTAAGAACGGAGATGAGGCCTGGCCACTCAGATTATCCAGCGTATGTAAAATACAAAAAATTTAATGACCACAGAGGTGGTGGTAGATTCTCTGGTAGACTCACTGCAACACATGTTATGGGTGGTGCAATAGCAAAGAAATTATTAAAAACTACATTAAATATTGAAACCCATTCATACACATGCCAAATTGGAAAAACTAAGATGAAAAAACAATTTAATCCAATAGCAAAAACCATCAAATCCACTTACTCTAATGATGTAAGATGCCCTGAAGAAAATACTGCAAAAAAAATGAAAAATGATATTCTTCAGGCTAGAAAAAAAGGTGATTCATTAGGCGGAATTATTGAATCTATAACAACTAATGTTCCAACTGGATTAGGGGAACCAATTTTTGGATCATTAGAATCAGAAATTAGTAAAGC
>JAKUOP010000023.1 GCA_022450565.1 Candidatus Nitrosopelagicus sp.
CAGCAAGCAATGATTGATTTTATTTTGTCATACAACGGGTTAAATAATTCCGGCATGACTATAATGAATGTTTTAGAGGATGAGATATCTACAAAATACGTTGATGAAAAAATTTTTGACACTGAAATTACATTACTGAGATTGGAATTTCAAAAACTATCGGATTCAGATTTTTCACACGAAGTAACTTTTCTGTTTATGATTCATGAAGAAATCCTAACATACACTTGGATTGTTAATATGAATTCCGGTGAGATATCGTCTGGAAATGACGAAGCAAAAAGAATTCTTGATATCGTAAATTATTACAACTAATACTTACCTTTGAATTTTAAACATAGCCTTTTCTAACCGTGTTTAGATTATTCAAACTAAGATATTCTTTCAAAACTTCAGGAGAAATTTGGTGATTTACCATCAAATCACCAGTCTGATGAAAAAAGTATTCCCATGGTTTTTTGTCTAATTCAAAGCCTTCATCAATCATATCATAGTACATTTTTGTCCCATAATATGGCGCAAGAATTGACAGAGAATAGTAATCAGCCTCAATTTCTTTTGCAAAGTCAATTGTTTGTCTTAGATCTTCGTCAGTTTCTCCAGGAAATCCGGCCATAAAGTATCCAGTAAATGGAACGCCAGCATCTTTTAACAGTTTAGCACCACGTCGCATGTCATCAGTAGTTTCATCTTTTTCAATAATCTTTAAAATTCGATCACTGCCAGTTTCAAATCCAAGTTTTACGCGTATACATCCAGCTTTTTTCATTAACTGACAAATTTCTTCATCCAGATGATCAGTTCTTGCTTCACATTTCCATTTCATTTCAAGTTTTTTATCAATCATCATCTGAAGAATTTGTTTTATTCTTTCTTTATGGACAGTAAATATATCATCAACAAAATAAATTGTCGAATTATCTTCAATAATTAGTTCATTTTTTGATTTGGTATTTGCTGATGCACTAAAGTCATATTTTTTCTTCATATTCCAGTATTGTTCTTTTACATGTTGCATTTCATCTATAATAGATTGTGGAGAACGATATTGAGTTTTATTACGTTTCCAATGAGCTGGTGATGCACAATAATTACATCTGTAAGGACATCCACGAATACTGCAGATATAAGAAACATCCACCATTAATTTTTCATCTTCTGACAGCCCCCAGAATTTTTCCCTTTCAGGCAAAGGAAGACTGTCAATATTTTTTATAACATCTGCATCAAAATTGTAAATTAATTTATTTTCATCACGTGATACAACTCCTGAGATATTTTTTGGATCTCTACCTTCTACAAGAGCAGACATAGCATGTTCACCCTCGCGTTGAATACTATAATCAATAGATGACAGTTTATTTAGAATTTCATGATCTAATGTTGCGTGTACACCACCAATAACTTGTTTGATAGTTGGATCTTTTTGTCTTATTTTTTTTGAAATTATGTCAATTGCGGTAATGTTTGCTGTATATGAGGTATATCCAACCCATTCTGGCTTGAATTCAATTATTTTATCAACAGTTTCTTCCCATAAATCATGATCTTCATTTTCAAAGAATTTTTTATAATTATCAAACCCTTCAAAGATTTCGTTCTGTTTAACGTAAGAATTCCTATTTAGAAAATCTGCATTGTATAACCATGCATCATGACCACGTGAATTTAGATATGATGCAACATATGCAATACCCAAAGAATTAGCATTGTAATGTGAATTTAATAGACGATAAAAAGGTGGATTGACTAATAGTACCTTTGCCATGAGACAGATAAAACCATGTTGTATATGAATTTCTAGTAATTTTTCAGAATTTCAGTAATTATAGTCTTAAATTATAATTAAATAAAATGATGTATTATGGATACAGAAAATCTAAAAAATATAATCAGGCATCACTATTCTGATTTACTGGAACGAGAACCAGATGAATTAGGTTTAGAATATTATTTGAAATTACTTAGTCAAAAAAAAATTAATGAATCTGAATTGATAGAACTCATCAAGAGTTCTCCTGAATATATGGAAAAAAATCCGTCAGTGAATAATGAAATTTCTTTCTCCGAAAAAAAAGATTATTCTAGAGATTCACATATTATTGCAATGTATAGAATAAAAAATGAATCTAGATGGATTAGAAAGTCATTAGAATCAATATCAGATATCTGTAAGGAGATAATAATTTTGGATGATGGTTCGACTGATGAAACTGTCAAGATCTGTGAGAGTTTTCCTCAGGTAACAGAGATTCACTCCCAAAAGGATTTACCATTTGATGAAACGAGAGATAAGAACAAACTACTTGAGATTGCTCTAAAAAGAGATCCTGATTTCATAATAACATTAGATGGTGATGAAGTTGTGATGCCTAACTCTAAACAGCGCATATTTTACGAACTAAACGTACTGTATCCAAATGTAAGTCTTTTTGAAATGAAGGAAATTTATGTTTGGGATGAACCAAATCGATATCGTTGCGATGGTATTTTCAATAATACTTGGTCTAAAAAATTATTCAGATTGAAGAATCAACCAGAAGATTTACAGTTTGCAAGAACCAAATTCCCTGGAAATGCACATTGTGCTGCATTTCCAGATAATCTTATTGGAGGAACACAATCTGTAAGAAGCAAAGTTAAGATTTTACATTATGGATATTATGATGAAGAACTTAGAAAGAAAAAATATAATTTTTTAAATAAATTAGATCCTAACAACACAGAATTTGATGGGTATAGGCATATTTTTTCTGAAGAGTCAAAATTTTCTGGTCCAAATGGAATGGAATTTAGGCTAATTTCAGAAATTGAGGAATAAGCTTAGTTAATAGAATAACTACTGAATTTATATAAAATTTATACATTACAAACCATAATCAAAATCTAACATGGCATCTTCTGATGAAACTATAGATTCCTTATCTGAATTCTCTGAATTTAATTTAGAACGTGTTTTACCAAACGACGAACGAACAAAATTTCTTTTCCAAGAGCATGTGATTCGATATTTATTTGCATCACAATTTGTTACTTCAAAAACTGTATTAGATGCTGCTTGTGGCAGTGGTTATGGTTCTTCAATTTTGTTAGAATCTGGAGCCAAAAAAGTTGTGGGAATAGATAATTCATCTGAAGCAATTGAATACTGCGAAAAAAACTATAAAAAAGAAAATCTTGAATTTAAAAAAGATAATTGTGAAAAGATTAATTTAGATACACAATTTGATGTTGCAATATCATTTGAAACCATTGAACATTTAAAAAATCAGGATAATTTTCTTTCTGAAATTAAGCGTGTTTTAAAGAACGATGGTATATTTATTGTCTCTACACCTAACACAGAAACTTATCCATCAGGAAATCCATTCCATTCTAAAGAATTCACAGAATCAGAATTCAAACAATTTTTAGGAAAATATTTTTCGAATATTACAATATTTTATCAGTATTATCCTTCATCCATGGCTGTCTCTAAGCCTTTTGATATTATGAGTGATCTAAAAATTAATTTCTTCAATGCTAGAACCTTCAAACTTGATGATCTTAATAAAAAATTTAATTTAAGGAATAACCATGGATTATTTTTTCTAGCAATATGTTCCAATAATAAAATCGAAAATATTGACAATAAATTATATCTCTTTAGAGATGCTCTTGATGAATTAAGTTCACAAGAGGAACATGAGTTAAATCATCTTGATCAATTACGTGAACTTAACAAGAAAAAAGATCAAAACATCAAGGATTTTGAGACAAAAGCAGTAAGTCACATGGATCAATTACGTGAACTTAACAAGAAAAAAGACGAAGATTTAGTACGACTACGTGAACTTAACAAGAAAAAAGACAAGGATATTGAGCATCTGCGTAATATTATCAATGAGATTCATGAAAGTTCGTCATGGAAATTGCTCACAAAACTTGATTTTCTCAAAAAGGATGACTCGTCAGATAAGGATACAGACTCTTAGTTCAAGCCAAATTCAATATTGAATGAGATCCCAGGGCTGTGGCTCTTTATCCAAAAATTTCTTCCAGCGTTTGATATCTTCTTCCACCATAATCCTAACCAAATCTTTGAATTTTGTTTTAGGTTTCCAGCGTAATAGTTTCTTTGCTTTATTATAATTTCCTTTTATTACCTGAATATCATTTGGTCTCAAATTTGATTTCTTTGATTTAATTTTTGCAGTAGAAATATTTGCCACTTTACATGCTTCTCTTACAAATTCTTTTATTGAATGTGTTTCACCGGTTGCAAGAATGTAATCGTCAGGTTTTTTCTGTTTCATCATAGAATATATTCCTTCTATGTATTCAGGTGCAAATCCCCAGTCTCTTTTCGCATCTAAATTTCCAAGTTGTAGATATTTTTCAATACCTAATGAAATTTTTGCAACACCATTTGAAATTTTTCTTGTGACATAATCTATTCCCCTTAGCGGTGATTCATGATTAAATAGGATTCCATTAACAGCAAACATTCCATATGATTCTCTGTATAACCTAGTTATCCAATAAGCTTGAACTTTTGCTATAGCATATGGACTAATTGGATGAAATGCAGTATTTTCATTTTTGTTCAGAGATGATTCTTTACCAAACATTTCACTTGACGATGCTTGATAGAATTTAATTTTTTCATTAAATCGTTTAATCTCATCTAATAATCGTGCAACACCAGAACCAGTTACATCATATGTATATAGTGGCTGTTCAAATGATGTTCCGACAAAACTTTGTGCAGCAGTATTATAAACCTCGTCGGGGTCTGATATTTTTAAAATTTCAGAAATTGAACCAGAATCAAGTAAATCATAGGGAATTAGTTTTATTTTATTATGAATTTGTAAATTATGTAAACGCCAATAATTTGGTGTACTAATACTTCTATGACCACCATAAACCTTGTACCCTTTATCTAAAAGTAATTTTGCCAAGTATGCACCATCTTGACCCGTAATGCCTGTAATCAAAGCTTTTTTCATTGTTAAACTACAGGTTTTTGTGGAATAATTAAAGTCTACGTGGGATTGGTACGAGATAAAAATGAAACTTTGCTTTATATAAACAAAAAATGTAAACTGATTCGAGAATAAGAATTATGAAAATTAGTTTATGTATTGACTATGGATTACATGCTTCAAGTCTGACTTTGATTACTCAAAAGATCTTTAATGAACTAGCAAAAAAAATGAATAACGACAAAACATTTACCATTGCCGCAACAATGCAGGCTTCTAACGGGATAGGTGATGTAAACCAGCATTATGATTGTGTTAGTGTTCCTAACATGGGTGGTTATCAATTCCCACACAAGACAGTTCTTTCGAGTAAAAATCCCTTTATTGGAATTGTTGGTATTGATGAAGTCGTGCTAGGCGAGAAAGTTTTTCGAAGTAATGCTTTATGGAAACGGAATAAACCTTTAATCGAAGAACAAGTAAGTAAATGGAAAAATCAAAGTCATTTAGTTCCACATATCCATACGTCTACAATTTCTGATAAGGAACAAATCATTGAATATTTCAATATTCCAGAAGAAAAAATTGATGTAATTCCATATGGCGTGGACCATGACAAATTTAGACCACCTGAAAATAAGGAATCAGCAAGAAACAAAATATGTCATCATTATTACCTAAAAGAAGTACCATATCTTGTTCATATTAGTGAACAAAATTGGGCTAGAAAGAATACTCTGGGTTTGTTTGAGGCATTTAGAAAAGCAAAATCAAATGGAATGCCACACAATCTACTGGTGATAGGAAAAAATGATGATATAGTTTGGGATAAAGCAAAAAAAATCCCTGGTATTGTAATGTGTGGATATGTAGAAGAAGAGATAATGGTTAATATCATACAAGGTGCTGATGCATTACTTCTACCATCTTTACATGAAGGATTTGGACTTCCATTAGTAGAATCAATGGCATGTGGAATTCCGGCCATTACATCAAATGTATTTAGCCCACCAGAAATAATCCAAGATGCTGGATTGTTAGTTGATCCAAATGACACATCTGATATATGTGAAAAAATCTTATCATTTACACACAATAAAAAACTTCAAGAGGATTTGTCGCAACAGGCATTAAAACGCTCAAAGGATTTCTCTTGGACTTTGACTGCTGAAAAAATGTTAGGTCTATTCAGAAAATATACAGAAAAGGAACTTGATACTGACTTTGAGAATGATTATGATTCAGCAGCATATAGAACTCTCACTACCGTTTGCCAGATACATCCAGATCTTAAAGTCTCTGCAATTCAGGATCTTTTAGAATTTGATTATTCTAGAATTATTAAATGGGCGCTTGAAGTGGGCTTGGAGGATTCACTAGTACAGGATTACTTGATTCCATTAAAATCATGGCTTGAGAAAAATTCAGAGTGAAATTTAAATTCCAACTTGAAACTTGAAAAATAATGGCATCAAAATTAAGTCTACTATATCATACGTCAACAGAAATAATCAATACATATGGTTGGAGTTATTTTCTTAGAATTGCAAGTTATGAATTAAGAAAGCAAGGATTTGATTTATTTAGAAATCCCACTTTAGACTATTATTCTGAATTAGAATCAAAAATTGAAACACAAGAAGATTTGTATAACAGATACATGGAAAATTTTGATTTAGAAGTTTCAAGAAACATTTCACAAAATAAAGAAGGATTATTAAAAATTAAACCAAAATTTACTGTTGTAATACTAGTAGATCAGAAAAACCTTGAATATATTAGTCGAACAATTGAATCAATTAAAGAACAGATCTATGATAACTATGAAATTTTAATATTATTTCATCGCACACTAAATGATTCACATCTTGATAACAATAAACAAAATTTTCAAGGTGTTACATGCATTTCAAAGATTTTAGATATGCAGAAAAATTCAAGTGGTGATTTTTTCTGTTTTGTAGAGTCGGGAAATAAAATATCTAAAAATGCATTATTTAAGATCACACATTTCATAAACACTAAGCCTGACTCGGAACTTATCTATACAGATCACGATTTTTATGAAAAAAATAACTTAAGAACACATCCATTCTTTAAACCTGATTGGAGTCCATTTCTTTTTCGAAGCGTGGATTATCTTAGCACATTTTTCATATTAAAAAAAGACGTTTTTAATCAAATATCTTTTGATGATGATTTCTCATATTCTGCATATTCTATTGGTAGCAAGATAGTCGAAAAATCTAAAAAAATTTCTCATATCAAACTTCCATTATGTAGTATTAACTATGAGTATCATCTTAGTAAACAGAAAAAGGAACATAAAGAAAGTTCGAGACTTGACAGAAAAACAGTTGTTGATAAAATACATTTACTAATTCCAGCAAATTTAGAAACTAACTTTGAAAATCAACCTCTTGTCAGTATTATCATACCAACGAAGAATAATTTTAAGATTTTAAAGCGATGTTTAGATTCAATTAAACAATACACATTATACAAAAATTTTGAGATAATCGTAGTTGATAATGATTCAACGGAGCCTGCATTAAAACAATATTACGAGTCATTGAAGTGCACAGTTTTAAATTTTAATGGTAATTTCAATTTCTCTAAAATGAATAATCTCGCTGTAAAGGAAGCAAAGGGTGATTTCTTTGTATTTCTAAACGATGATACAAAAGTTCTGCAGAAAAATTGGCTTAGTCGATTAGTTAGTGTATGCAGTCAAGATGGGGTTGGTGCAGTTGGACCAAAACTTATCTTTAGCAATAATACAATTCAGCATGCAGGATCTGTTATATTAGAAACAGGTGCATCATTTCATCCATTTCAAAATATTTTTGAGAGTAGCAGTTTACATTTTAATTTCCTGAATGTTACTAGGGAATGTTCTGCTGTGACTGGAGCTTGTCTTGTAACAAAAAAAGAGGTTTTTGATAAGGTAGGCGGATTTGATGATGATTTTGATGTTTATTATGGTGATACTGATCTTTGTCTTAAAATAATTAATTCTGGATTATCTGTTCTGTATACTTCAGACACAAAACTTCTGCATGAAGGTTCACATTCAATTAAAAGTAAAATGGAAAATAATACACTAGAAAAAAATCAAAGTCATTTTGCAGTAGAGAATCATCGTCGATTCATCAACAAATGGCCAGAATTAAAAAACGGTGACCCATTTTACAATAGCAATCTAGGATGGGATTATTCAATAAAATCTATTGAGTAACAATTCAATAGGAATTTTAATACTATATTATATTCAACGAAATTTAGGCTTACAATATGACAACTATTCGTGAGGAAATGTGGAAGACAAAAGGAATTCTGTTTAATTTTGCTATTACTGATCTAAAAATTCGTTATAGAAACTCGATTCTTGGAGTTTTGTGGAGTTTAGTTGAGCCATTGTTACTTCTTGGTGTTTTGTTTGTAGTATTTTCTACAATGTTTAGATTTGAGATACCAAATTTTCCTATTTACCTGTTATTAGGAATAATTTGTTGGAATTTTTTTAAAAATGGAACCACCTTTGCATTAAACAGTTTAACAAATCGCTCTGCATTGATTACCCAAATTTACTTTCCACGAGCCATTCCAGGATTAAGCGCAGGTATTACAGCCTCAATAATGATAATCTTTGAATTAGTTGTTTTGGGTATTTTTATGATCGCATTTGGATTTTCCCCACCATCAACAGTTATCCTGTTAATACCTATTCTAGCGTTACAATTACTCTTAATCTTGGGCGTTTCACTTCCACTTTCTGTTTTAAATGTAAAATACAAAGACACTGAATTTATTTGGAGTGTTGTAGTCCATGCTGGTTTTTTCCTAACTCCTATTTTTTATCAGTTTGATATGATGCCAGATTATGTTCAAAACGTCTTACAGTATTCTCCAATGGTGCAGATTGTAACCATGGCTCATCATGTTGTATTGTATGGCACACTACCATCAATAAATTCAGTTCTTTATGCAGTGGGATCGATCTCAGCAATTACTGTAATTGGATACTTGATTTTTAGAAAATTTCAGGCAAAAGTAGTAGAGGAGATGTAAGTTGTCCGAGTATGCAGTTAGTGTAAAACATCTTTCAAAAAAATTTACATTGTATCATGAAAAAAGAGATTCAATCTATGAGAGTGCAACAAGTTGGTTTCAAAAAAAGCGGCATAATGAAACCTTGCAAGCATTAGATGATGTTAGCTTCAATGTAAAACATGGTGAAATATTTGGAATTATTGGGCGTAATGGTGGCGGAAAAACAACATTGTTGAGAATTATTTCAAAAATATATTCTGGAGATTCTGGTTCTGTAGATGTTAAAGGTACAATCATACCTGTTTTAGCACTTGGACTCGGCTTCCATCCAGAATTAACTGCAATTACTAACATATATCAGAGTAGCATATTACTTGGATTCAAGAAAGAAGAAATCGAAAAACGTATTGGAGATATTATAGAGTATGCAGAGCTAGAAAAATTCGCTGACACAAAAATTAAAAATTTTTCTGCTGGAATGCAGATGAGACTTGCTTTTGCTACATCGGTTCTGGTTGATCCTGATATTTTATTACTGGATGAAGTGTTTGCAGTTGGAGACGTTGCATTTCAAAAGAAGTGTTTTGATACAATAATGTCGTTTAAAAAACGTGGTAAAGCAATAATTTTTGTTAGTCATGATATGACACCAATAAAGAATTTCTGTGATAGAGTGATGTTCCTAAAAGATGGGAAGGTAGGAAACATTGGTTCACCAGAAGAGAGTGTGTCTGCATATATTGAGTATCTATCAAAGAAAAAATAGGTTTCATGCGATAAAGATTAAAACATATTTATCGGATTTTAGATGAAATATCTCATGTCATTTACTTTCAAAAAATTAAAAATACCTGATGTTATACTAGTAGAACCGAAATTACTCTCTGATGATAGAGGTTTTTTCCTTGAAAGTTTCAAGGAATCTGATTTTGCTTCAAATGGAATTGATGTAAAATTTGTTCAAGACAATATTTCTCACTCAACAAAAGATGTTTTACGCGGATTACATTTTCAAAGTCGACCAAAATCTCAAGCTAAACTAGTAACTGCAATAAAAGGAGAAATTCTTGACGTGGCAGTAGATATAAGAAAAAACTCTCCAACATATGGAAAATGGGTAAGTGAGATTCTTTCTGAAGATAATCATAATTTATTGTATGTACCTGAAGGATTTGCACATGGATTCTGTGTTACAAGTGAGCAAGCTGATGTCATGTACAAAGTCAGTAGTGAATATTCTCCAGACCATGAACGTGGTATTATTTGGAATGACCCTAAACTAAACATAGAATGGAATATTGCAAAACCAATAATTTCAAACAGTGATAGTCAATTACCACCATTTGAAAATTTGGACGATTACTTTGCATAAAAAAATGATTCCTACATTATAGTTATATAATAAATTTCGAGCTTGTAATTATGAAACTTTTAGTTTGCGGTGGAATGGGATTCATAGGAAGTACATTTATCATAAATCATAAAAGTACAAATCCAAATGATCATATTACAAATGTTGACAGTCTAACTACCGGATCAAATATTAAAAATTTAGATAAAATTGATCAGACAAATTACAAGTTTGTCCAAGATGATATAACAAATTCTGAAGTCATAGACAAGATAGTATCTGATGTTGATCTTATAGTAAACTTTGCAGCTGAAACACATGTAGACAGGAGCATTTCAAATTCAAAACAATTTTTGAATACAAATATTTTGGGAACGCATTCACTGTTAGAGTCCGCAAGAAAACATGAAAAATTATTCATTCATGTATCTACTGACGAATTATATGGTGATGCTAAAAATGACGAATCATTTACTGAAAAATCACTTTTAAAACCAAGTAATCCATATTCAGCAACAAAAGCCGCAGCTGATCATTTAGTTGGTGCTTATGCTAAAACTTTTGGTAGTAAATGCATAATCACTAGATGTACAAACAATTTCGGTCCATATCAATTTCCAGAAAAACTTATCCCAAAAACCATTATTCGTGCACAAAAAAATCTTAAAGTTCCACTTTATGGGGATGGCAATCAAATCAGAAGTTGGATATATGCACTAGATCATGTTGATGCAATTGAATCTTTAATAAAAAATGGTCAATATGGGGAAATCTATAACATAACGGCATGGAATGAGATATCAAACAAAACTATAGTAGAAAAAATTCTTGGGNTGATGAATAAATCAAATGATTTGATAGAGTATGTCGGTGACAGACCAGGTCATGATAGACGTTATTCTATTGATTCCTCAAAGATTCAGAACGAAATAGGATGGAAGCCAAAGTTTGACTTTGATGCGGCTCTCAAAGAAACTGTGTCTTGGTATCTAGAGAATACTGAATGGTGGCAACCACTTGCTGATGAAAAAACACTTCATCCGCAACCTTGGACATTAACGTGGTAAAATTGAAAATTTTAGTTACAGGTGCATCTGGCCTAGTAGGACACCAATTGGTAAAAGATTTGTCTAGTTCATCCGATGTGTATTCTTGCTATAATAAATCAAAACCAGAGTTTGGAAATCCCACAAAAATGGATTTACTTAATCACAACATGATTTCAGATGTATTATTAGAAACAAAACCTGATGTAGTAATTCATCTTGGTGCAATGACTGGTGTTGATTTGTGTGAAAAAGAACAATCTAATGCATTTGAGATTAATTCTAAAGCGACAAAAATAATAGCTGAGAAATGTAAAGAGCTAAATTCCTTCCTAATTTATGTATCAACTGACTATGTATTTGATGGATTTTCCAACATGTATAAAGAAAATGACACGTCTAATCCAATTTCCACCTATGGAAAATCAAAACTTGATGGAGAAAAAATGGTTAAAGAGTTTTCTTCAGATTGGTGTATAGCAAGAACAAGCACACCGTTTGGCATACATCCAACAAAGAAAAGTTTTCCAATATGGATAATTGAAAATGTAAAACAGAAAAAACAGGTGAACATAGTAACTGATCAAATTACTTCCCCAACTTATGTCCCAAACCTATGTGAAATGTTAAAGGAGATTTCTGAAAAAAACATTAACGGAATAATTCACACATCAGGTGCAACAAGCATATCACGATATAGAATGGCTGAACTTATTTTTGAAAAATTTAATCTTGATATTACATTGTTAAATAAAATTTCAAGCGACAAAATGAATTGGATTGCAAAAAGACCAAAAAACTCAACATTAGATACATCATTGGCAAATTCAATTCTAGACAAAAAACCACAATCAATAGAAATAAGTCTTAATCAATTCGCTGATGAAATTAATTCAAATGATATTAATAACAACTATTCCGAGAATTAGAAATTGAAAGGAATAATATTGCACGGTGGACATGGAACAAGACTTAGACCATTAACACATACTGGTCCAAAACAACTTCTTCCAATCGCAAATAAACCAATGTCTCAATATGCATTAGAAGATTTTAGAGAAGCGGGAATTACAGACGTTGGAATAATAATTGGTGATGTGTATCCTGAAAAAGTAAAAGAGTATTATGGTAACGGAGAAAACTTTGGTGTAAAAATAACTTACATCTATCAAGACAAACCAAAAGGAATTTCACATGCGATCAAACTTTGTAAAGATTTTGTCGGTGATGAAAAATTTATTGTGTATCTTGGTGATAACATATTACGAAAGGGATTAATTGATTACAAAAATAAATTTGAAGAAAAAAACACTGACGCAATGATTCTTCTTTGCAAAGTAGATCGTCCTTCCAGTTTTGGTATTGCTGAACTTGATTTAGAATCTAATACAATAAAAAAAATCATTGAAAAACCAAAAGAACCAAAATCAGATCTTGCTGTCATTGGAGTTTATTTCTTGACTAGTAAAATTTTTGAAATTATTGACAGACTAAAACCATCTGCAAGAGGCGAGCTTGAAATTACTGAAGCACTCCAACTTCTGATGGACGAAGATGGTTCATTACATTATGATACAGTCACAGGTTGGTGGAAAGACACAGGAACACCAGAAGATATTCTACACGCAAACAAACTCGTACTTGATTCCATAGGAAAAGAAAATCAGTTCGTAATCGATAATGATGCAACAATAAAAAATAATATTGTAATTGGAAAGGGTACAGACATTTCTTCTGATTCAACAATAGAAGGACCCGTGATTATAGGTGCAAATTGTAAAGTTGGTTCTAATGTTAAACTTGGACCAAATGTAAGCGTGGGTAATGATTCCACTTTAGAAAATTGTAAAATTGAAAATTCCATTTTAATGAAAAATTGTAAAATTAGTGCCAATGTGTATTTATCAAACAGTATTATCGCTAATGGCTCCCAAATTGAGGCTAATAATGAGCAAACTAAACATGAACTTTTACTTGGAGAAAGATCACAACTTAAAATTTAGGTTAAAATGTTTACATCACTTTCTCAACAACTTGTTCTCAATACTTTATTCATTAGCTTGGAGACAAAAAAATTATGAAACTAATTTGCATTCCTGCATACAATGAAGAAGCAAACATTGGAAAATTAATTAAAGACTGCAAAAAATTTGCTGACAAAGTAATTGTCTGCGATGACGGTTCAATTGATTATACTTCTGAACTTGCAAAGAAAGAAGGCGCAATTGTTTTGCAACATGAAAAAAACCAGGGTTATGGTTCTGCAATTGCAACTTTGTTTGATTACTCTAGAAAAGAAAATGCAGATGTCATGGTTACCATAGATGCTGATGGACAACATGATCCAAATGAAATTCCATTGTTGTTTGGTGCTATTGAGAAACATAAGGTTGACGTTGCAATAGGTTCCAGATTTTTAAATGACAATGATACACCTGCTTACAGAAAGGCAGGAATTAAAATTATTACATCAGCAACAAACTATTCTACAAATCTTAAAGTTTCTGATTCACAATCAGGTTTTAGAGCATATTCTAATTTAGCAATTAATGAAATAGTTCCTACTGAAACTGGAATGTCTGTTTCAACAGAAATTTTACTCAAAGTTTCAAATAAAGGCTTGTCACTTGCTGAAGTTCCAATTACTATTTCTTATGATGGTGATACTTCAACACAAAATCCTGTTTCACATGGAACGTCAGTCTTTGCAACAACAATGAAGTATGTGTCAATAAGACATCCATTACTTTTTTATGGATTGCCTGGAATCATATTGTTTCTTTCTGGTATTGGACTTGGCATGTCTTTCATTGATGCATATTTGTATCAGCAGCAAATATTCTACGGATCTCTTTTCGGCAGTATTCTACTTATCCTAATTGGGGCAATTTTGTCACTTGCTGCAGTATTACTTTATTCCATGGCCAATCTGATGCGAGATAAAAATTAGATCGAAAATTGCAATTTTTACATGATTTTATACAAAATAATTCGATATAGAGATCATAAAGTCTACATGCGTAAAATTAATGGACAAATCGTCCATTAGTGTTATATAGTAAATTCTACAAGTTTGGAACAATAACATGAAAAACGAATTAGGACGAAAAATAACTAGTCTTACTATAATGACAATTATGGTAGCAGGAGGTCTGACCTTCGCAGTTCCAGGCATGATGCCAGGAGCAGAAGCAGACCATACCAGCTACCTATTCGTATCTGCAGAAAATGCAGAATTTGGAAACACCTTTGGTGGTGCACAAGTAGTAGAAGTCGTAGTTAGAGATCCACAAATTTCTGATACAACAGAGGGTGCCTCTGGTATGCCTAAAGTTGAAATCAATGGCGATAAATTTGCCATGGTTCAAGGTTCAGATGGTGCTTGGTATGGTTTCACCGCTAACGGTGCAACTGTAACAACAGCAGACGCATTAGGCGCTGACTATGGATTAGAATATGGTACAACATGTACTGCATCAACAGCAACTACATCACTCGGTCAAGATGACACAACAATATTTGATGATGTCACAGCCGTTTGGGTTGCACAAGATGATTGTACATTGAACGAAGGCGGTCTTGCCGCTAACACCCATGTTCTAGGTGGCGCACAAGCAATGAACACAGCACCAGACGCCGGCGGTGATACACCAGCAGGCTATGGTAACATTGGCATTACAACTACATCAGATTCGTGGCCATTCATTCAGGTATATGATTTCAGTGCAGGCCCAGTTGAGGTTTGTTACTTGAAATCAGGTGCCCCAGAATGTATTCTATTAGACTATGACGATACCGACAGTTTCAACAGCCATTCAATGGATAGAACAGTCTACCCTCCTGGTGCTCAAGTAGAACTTGAGATTAGGGATATGATGTTAAACATCGACCCAACAGCAGTAGATGACTGGTCCTTCGATATTGGTTCAGAAACTGACGCAAACTCTACTTACACTACAAAGTATACAGTTTACAGAGACGATGCTGATACAGCAGAATCAAGAACCGCAATCACAATGTCCGACATTGGATTTAGTGACGGTGGTATTTTGAAAATGACCTTTGGCGGTTCAAGTGAAACCGTATTGGACATTCAAGACAATGCTGACGGCACACTTGTCGCTGACACCGTCAATATTATTGAAACATCAACAAATACTGGTGTTTTCACAAACATTGACGATGCAGACAAAGCAAACGTGTTCGTTAAGACCGACGCAAAACGAGGTACAACAGCAACCATTGACTATAATGACACAGCTATGTCAATCTTAGTTGGTTATCAAACAGCAGTTATTGATATGGACGAATCCGACATTGGAGATGAATGGAACTCAGGTGAAAACATGATGGTCTACTTCTATGATCAGGACAGAAACCTAAACAATACAGCTGATGAAGATATTCTCTTCTCTGAAGAGGACACATTCTTCCCAACAGTACATGTTGGTGAACCATTAATGTTAACAGGCACAGTCAAAGTTGAACTTGGTGGTGGTACTTCAGTCACAGCAACTAGCGACTCTTCATCCGGTGTAGCAAACATTGGATCAAGCGCAGCACAGGGCGGTGACTTGGACGACGGTGGAACAGACACTTCAGGTCTCGTAATCGATACCGGTATTTCCGTTAATGACTTCAGAAACATGTTGGATGCACTAGACTCCGACGCTGATTCAGAATTATCTGATGAGGATACAAACGCAAACACAACAGCAGCAAACGGTACCCAACACAGGGGTGCTGTTATAATGTACTGGGATGTTAGCGGCTTGTTTGTCAACACACCAAGTGATGTTGATATCGTAGTCCAGGACCAAGATGGTGGTGGAGCATTAGCAATACAATCAGGCAAAGCAACTTCAGGTAATTTGGACATAACTGAACTATTTACTGGTTCAGGAACAGCTGACATTAGCGACTTTGACGATGACACTGTCTTCGTTAACTTCTATCAAGATGTACCATT
>JAKUOP010000024.1 GCA_022450565.1 Candidatus Nitrosopelagicus sp.
ATTATCTGGAATTTTTAATACGTTGATTTCTGGAAGATGTGTAACTTCACAATAGCCACCCCAAAGTGGTCCAGTTTCAAATCCCCAAATTTTTCGTTTCCTACAATTGTATTCTTTGCCATCAGTACATGGACCACATACCCGACAAGACATATTTCCGTGAGAAACAATTCTGTCGCCAACCTTGATGTTTTTTACATTTTCACCAATTGCAATTACCTCACCTGCAGCATCGGTTCCAGAAATGTGTGGTAGTGGAACAGCAAGTGGCTTTCCTCGCATTCCCCAAATGTCATCATAGTTTAATGATGCAGCCTTTACGCGAAATACAACCTCATCTGGTTTTGGCGTAGGTTCTGGAATGTCCTTTATCTGTAAAATTGACTCAAAGTCGTTATCCTCTGCATATTTTTCGTAAACTAGTGCTTTCATTTTTTCAATTATTTCAAGAGATTCTTGTTTATCTTAGCGAGTTTGCCAAGTCTGAATCCTTCAGGTCGCTTTGAGCCAGGAATTGTTGCATCTATTCCCATCTTGGCAGTTCGCAGTTTTTTCTGGTCGCTGGATGGATCCAAGCTGGAACCTCTCACATTTTTTATTATTACCAAGTCCTTGTCTGCTTGGAATCTTGTTGCCATTGCATATTCGACTGCAGAAGAATCTGTTGGATCAATGTCGTCATCTATTACAGTAACCATTTTGAGTGATCTGTGAGCTGCAAAGGTTTCTTTGATAATTTTTTTGACATTAGTTGTCTTTGTTTTTGAAATCTGAACAACAGCATGTAGCCAGTTTGAGCCACCGGCTGTTAGAACAACCTGCCTTGTCTGAGAGAATTTTTTCTTGAGAATTCCGTTTAGTTTGGACTCTATGGGCATTCCCATGAGTAATCTAGCCTCTCCATAGCCGGAAAGTATGTCGTGGAAAATGGCATTATTTCTGAAATATAGCTTGTCAATCTCAATTACAGGGGCCTTTCTAGGCATGTCATATGTCCTGAGCATCTCAACCATCCATTCTGAGTGCATCTTGTCTTGGAGTATTCTTCCTTCCATTACAATTTCTGCAGTTGAGGGAACAGAAATTTTTGAAATTGGGCATTTTGTCAAAGTGAGTTGATTGTTCAACAGGGAATTTGCAATTGTAGTTTCGCTCTTGCCAAACTCTGCTTGGAAGGCTGATGCAATTGTTATAGCTGGATGAACTCCAACTGTAATGGCAACCGGAAGATCCTCTCCGTGTTGTTTTGCATACATGAATGACTTGTGTAAATCTCGTCCTTCAACCATTCTAATTGAAAATGATTTTTTGTCTATTGGCATCAATCTATGAACTGATGAATTTTGATAATTCTTTTCTTGATTTTTAGTATGAAGTATGGATGATGTGATAAATGGACCAGACTCTTTTAGAAAATGAGTTGCTATTGGAAGAATAGAAATATTATTTGAACTATTTTCAAAGAATTTTGCACTGTTTGAAATTTTTGGTTTTTTTGTGGCACTAATTGCCTTGACCATTTTTTGATGAATGTTGGGTATTTTTGCTCCTATAGCCTGAGCAAATCTAGCCCTAGTTCCAATTAGATTCGATACTACAGGAAATTTTCGACCTTTGACATTTTCAAATAATATAGCGTTTGAATCTTCAAACTTTTCAGTAATTGTTGCAATCTCATATTTCAGAGATACTGGTTTTTTGATGGTTTTGAGATCCTTGGATTTTCTGATTTCAGTAAGGAAGGTTCTAAGATCTCTAGTCATTCTCTAATATCTCCATAATCTTGTTCATTATTTGCTTTGTTGAATCATTGTCTAATTCCTTCTCAATTGAGGCTGTAACGAGGCAAATTCCTTGTTTTTTTGTGGAAATACTTTCTGCCACTAGCTTTAGAAACAAAGACTCAGATTTTGCTGGAATTACAGTTGTGGTAACTGGTACGGGACCTGAATTAACTGATACAATCATGGGACCAATCTTTTTTGAACCTTCATAAATTGAGACAATACTGCCATTTTCAAAATGTAGTATTTCGATGTAGAACTTTCGTTGATTAACATCTACGATTTCTTTCGAAAATCCTGGTTCTGACAACAGAGAGCTTTTAGTGATTAAGCCTTTATTGCTATCGATTCTGTCTTTTGTGATGCAGCATCTGCTTCTACTCTAGCACGAAGTTTAGCCTTGTATTTCAAATTTCGTGGTTTGGTTCTTAATCGGTAGCCACAGCATGGACACCACAAGCCTTCCCATTTTATGAAAATTTCACAAATTTGACATCGTCTTTGACCTGATGCATATCGACCTGTTCCTACAGGTTTTTGTGCCTTGTATCTTGTGCATATTCCTTTACATGTCATTTTTGTTCGCATATTATATAGAATTTATGAATATATAAGGCTGATCTTGGAAATTATTTCAAAATTATTGAAATTTCATGTAAGATTTTGATTGATTTATATTTAAAAACTGATCATTTTCAAAAAAAATAAAAAAATGTGTATAAATATCTATGTTTTTTGGACTTAGACAAAT
This sequence comes from Candidatus Nitrosopelagicus sp., assembly GCA_022450565.1. Taxonomy (GTDB): domain Archaea; phylum Thermoproteota; class Nitrososphaeria; order Nitrososphaerales; family Nitrosopumilaceae; genus Nitrosopelagicus. The sequence goes on from JAKUOP010000024.1 coordinate 2,536, forward strand.
TCGAGTAATTTTATCCTGTCATGGACAATGGAAGAACGGACCGCCAATAACCAGTACGTTGTGTAATAAATTGTGCAGAAAGCATATCTCGTTTACCTCTTTGATTATAATTTTTTATTTTCAATGTAGTGTTAGCTTCATCGACAAATTCAATCTCAAAATTTGAACAGAATTTTAGATTTAGTGATTCAAATATCTTGTTTGCAATTATCATATCACCATTGCCAATCTTGACAATCTTTTTTTTGGCTTTTAGTTCAGCCATTATAGAAACTACATATTCAACTAGCTTATCAATTGACATGAAAAATGTGTTAGAAATGTGAATGCCTAGATAGTATACAGATAAACCAATCCTTTGACCAGGATCAATTCCTAAGAGTAAGGTTTTTTCATTCAAGCCAGAATCTAATTTTTGAATTATTAGGCCTTTGACTACTGCAATTTGCTTTGTGGTAATGTCATCAAAAAGTAATGGGATTGATGAGTTTCCGGGAGCCTCCTTCTCTGTAGTAAAAAGTAGATCACCGTCATAGTTTTGGATTTGATTTGGCAAAATTGAATCATAATTCATGTTAAGCTCTTTGAGAATTCTGGAGAAACGAAAATACTGCCTGCCAAATTCGGTAGCAATTCCAATTCTAGCATTTTTTATTTGAGTGATAAATTATAGAAAAGATTTTTGAAATTTACATGTTATGGTGAAAAATACTGTTTTTTGGTCAATTTAGGCACAAAAACTGCTAATTATGGTTTTAAAATTGAAGAGACAGCATTTTCAACTGCAGAATCAAAATTTGATTCTATATTTTTTTGAATATCAGCTAATTTTTCATCCCCTTTCTGATGAATTTTTTTGGATTCAGATTTTGCCTTAGATTCTGAATCTGAGATTATACTTTCTGCCTCTTTTGTAGCAATCTCCTTGGTTCTTTCCATTAAATTATCTATCTCTTTTTGAGACTTTGAGTTAAGTTGTTTTTTCATATCATCTAGTTTGAGGTTTAGCGAGTCTATGTCAGATTCCAAGCCTGAAAGTGCCTTGATGATTCCATCTACTTTTGTTCCAGTTTGACTCATTTACAAAAATTCACTTTCTCCAATAATTAAACCATTTCAATTTGTAGTTAACAATAAAATCGCTCTAGCCAGATCGCCTTCTGCCTCTGCAAGAGCATTTTTTGCTTTTTCTTCATCAACGTTTGCTTGTTGGCAAACCAAGGCAATATCTTCATCACTAAAAATTTGAACTTCCAATTCTTTTTCTTCATAGCTTTCAGCAACTACTTGAAAGATTGAGTTGTCTTTTGCTTTCATCTCAGTGACTGAAGGTTTTGCAATAATAATCTCTTTTTTATCAGTTTTTATAATAACTTCCTGAACATTTGGGATTTCTTCCATATCTAGACCCATTTTGTCCATCATTCTTCGCATCTGGCGATTTCCGCCACGTCCACCCATCATGAAATGGATTCTCTTTAGGTGACTTTTTAAACTATCTGATCTTTACCGCGACGCCTCTATTTTGGCTCATTATCATTTTACTGGAAAGAACTGATTTGCCAACACCAATTACCTGATTTTTGTACAAAACTGGAACATCTGAACCTATTTTGATATTTTTACCACATGATGTTACATGGCCGCAAAAGACAGATTTTCCATTCTCAACAAATTCCTTTGATTCTTTGTCTATCTGAAGACAGTTTTCCTGAAATTTCTTGCTCTTAAGAAACAATTTGGCGCAATGAACAGTGATTGCTAATCCGCCGTCACTTCTTGAGGTAAGTAATAATTTTTCCTTGTCAAAAACTGAACGTATTCTTCCCGTCTTTTTTGATTTTTTAATTTCAAAATTTTTTGGAAGGAATTTTGATACACCAGGACCAAATAATGTATCAACTGTCTGCCTCAATTTTATACTCTGATCCACAAGATGGATTGTGCCTGACGACTTATTATTCTAACATGTTATTCCATAGGTTTACTCTAGATCTTTATTCTCTATATAGAGAATGTGAAATATATGGGATGGTTTATTACTTCTATATAGTTCAGGTGAATTATAATGTCGAAACAAGAAGAGCTCAGAAAACTTCAATTTACTGGCAAATCATCCTTCATAGTTTCCCTTCCAAAGGAATGGGTCAGGGATCATGGTCTAAAACAAGGGGACCAGGTTGCAGTGGGTAGAAATGGTAGTTCAATTTTAGAGATCAAGCCAATGAGCGTATCAAAACCAAGTAATCAAGAATCTGCAACGATAACAATTACGAACAACGACAATGATGCATCAATTTTAAGAAAATTAATTGCGTTGTATTTTCTTCACTATCAGACTATTCACATACAACCAAAAGGTGACAGGATAACACCTAGTCAAAGAAATACGATTAGATCTGCCGTAAAGAATGTTCTTATGGGTGCTGAACTCACTTCAGATTCAACAGAAGGAATTACTATTCAGGTTCTAATTAATCTCGTTGGTTTATCAGTTGATGGTGCATTCAAAAGAATGCTGCATCTTGCAAAGTCTATGCAAGATGATGTCTTATTAGCACTAAAAGAAGGAAATGTCGAACTTGCTCAGCAGGTAATTGATAGTGATGATGATGTAGACAGATTTGGATTTTACATTATACGTCAACTCACAATTGGAATTGAAAATGAACACATGTTAGAAGAAATGGGATTTTCAAGTTCTAGGGATTGTCTAGGATACAGAGTAATTGTAAAAAATATTGAAAGACTAGCTGATCATGCCGAAAGAATGGCAAAAGATGTAATTGAATTTAAAAAACCAATCAACGAGAAAACATTTGATAGATTAAAGGAATTAAGTGATTATACACTAAAACTCATTGATGATGCCTGCTTGGCCATGTTTAAACAAGATACAGGAGAAGCAGAACAAACAATCTCCAATGTATCTAAAATAGCTAAATTGGAGAAAAAAGTGTTTGATACAATAAAACCAAGTCACAAAGAAGAGGAAATCTATAGAATAAGGAAAATTGTTGAAAATTTAAGAAGAATATCTGAGTATGCAAGCGATATTGGTGAAGTTGTACTTAACACAAATATCGAAAAAATGATTAAAAAGAAGTAAAGTAAATTTAAAACTTGAACACGTGCATTCTGGTTACATATTTTGATTTAGATTCACTTAGTGAAGCAAAGGGACTATGTGATAGTGCACAGTATAAAATCGTCCATGTTATAAACCAAAAATATCTTCAACATGCAAAATTTGGGCTGAGTGAAGGAGTGATTAGCGAAATAAAGGAGATAATTCAAAAGGCAAAGCCCAGTGTTGTTGTTTTTGATGAAATCCTAAAGCCAAGTCAGAATTATAATTTAGCATCAGAATTAAAGATTGAGATTCTAGATAGAGAATCATTGATTTTAGAAATTTTTGAAAGTAGAGCGCGAAGTACAGAATCACAAATGCAGGTCAAATTAGCACAGCTTCGTTACGAAATGTCAAGAGCAAAAGAAAAAGTAAGATTGACACGAATGGGCGAGCAGCCAGGTTTTATGGGAATTGGAAAATTTGAGGTCGATGTTTACTACAATGATATTAAAAATCGAATGAGTAGTGTAAAATCAAAGTTACAAAAAGCAGGAAAACAGCGTGAACTTCACAGACAATCACGTAAAAGAATTGGATTCAATACAGTCTCAATAGCGGGGTATACATCTGCTGGAAAAACAACTTTGTTTAATTCATTAACTGGTGAAAGAAAAGAAAAAAGCGCAAAATTATTTACAACGTTAACAACTACAACAAGAAAATTTAAACTTGAGAAGGAATGGGTATTAGTCTCAGATACCGTTGGCTTCATCAGTAAACTGCCAGCATACTTGATTGAGGCATTTAGATCAACACTAGAAGAACTGACTTTCACTGATGTTGTATTAGTTATCATTGATGCAACTGATACTAGTAGTAAACTGAAATCTAAATTCTCAAATTGTATGAAAACACTAATTGAATTAGGTGTTCAAAGAGATAAGATAATTTTTGTCTTCAATAAAACAGAAAAAATGAATGAAGGCGAGATAATTCATAAGATGGAAGAATTGGAATTAGACAACAATAAGAAATGCGTAGCAATTTCTGCAGTGACAAAAAAGAATTTTGATACACTGAAAGAAATCATTAGGGAAAATATTGGTGAACATAAAAGAATTATAAATAAAAACTCTGGTATGGAATAAATGAATATTGAAATATTGAGAATTGGTCAAAGAGTCCTAAGAGATGATCGTGTTACAACACATGTTGCATTAGTCGCAAGAGCTTTTGGTGCATCGAAAATTTACATGAATGAGATTAATCCAGACATTAGAGATACAATAAATCAAATCAATACTACTTGGGGTGGAAAATTTGAGATTGAATTTATCACAGATTGGAAAAATGTTATCAACTCAAAAAAAAATACTTCAAAAATAATACATCTAACTATGTATGGTGAAAACATTAATGAAATTCAGAATGATATACAAAAAGAAAAAGAAGTTCTAATAGTAGTTGGAGCAGAAAAAGTACCTAGAGATGCATATGATAAGGCAGACTATAACGTATCAATTGGAAATCAACCACACTCAGAAATTAGTGCACTGGCCATACTTCTAGATCGTATTCAAAATGGAGTACAATTTGAGAAAAAATTTGAGAACTCAAAAAGAGTAATAATTCCTAGCAAAAATGGTAAAAATGTCATATAAATAAAAAAATGGATTAATAATGGATGAAATAGTGATGTGATATGATTGATAAATACGAAGATCCATTTGTAAAAATTTCTGACATGATAGGTGGTGATGAATATCTCAAAGTTTCAAGATCATTGCTCAAATCTGAGGATGCAACTGATGAGGAAATAGCAAGCTCAACTGGATTAAGAATTAACATGGTTAGAAAAGTCTTGTATGATCTTTTTGGAAAAGGTCTAATTACTGGAATTAGAGTTAAAGATGAAAGAAAAGGTTGGTTTGTTTACAGATGGCGTTCAAGAAGGGATGAAGTTGAAAACTTTATTGAAAATCAAAAAAAGAAGATTTTGGAAAGAATTCAACAACGACTAGATTATGAAAATTCTTCAGAATTTTATCACTGTGGAAATAATGATTGTAACAGAGTTACATTTGAGGATGCATTAGATTTATTTTTCAAATGTCCATCATGTGGTCAAGTTCTAAATCTAAAAACAAATGAGAAAATAAAAAAACACTTTGTCAAAAAAATTGATCATTTAAAAAAAGACATCAGAGTCTAGGTTCTATAGTATACAACTAGCTCATTTCCAATTTTTTGAATCTTCTTAAGTTTTAATTTATTCATAGAAAATAAATTTTTAAATCCACTACCTTCTACTAGGGTTACAGAATCACTTCCGCCTAGAATGTACGGAGTAATAGTAATAATTAACTCATCAACAAGTCCACGTTTAAGAAAACTCCAATTTAATGTACCACCTCCTTCTAATAGAATTTTTTTCATACCTTTTTTTTGTAAAATCTTCAATAGTTTTACTACATCTACAGAACTCTTTCCGCATTTGATAATCTCTAATGGAAATTTTTCCAATCGAGATAGGTTTTTCTTGGAAATTAACTGTGTTGTTGCAATAATAGTAGAGATTTTACTGCACGATTGGATGATTTTTGATGATGATTTTATTGTCCCACGTGAATCTAATAATATACGCACTGGATTTTTGCCTGTAACATATCTTACATTTAACATTGGATTATCAGTATCAAGTGTATTTTTGCCAATTAGAATTCCATCTACTTTTGCTCTTAACTTATGAACCCTGATCTTATCATTTTTTGATGATAATTTGATTTTAGTTCTACCTTTTGCAATTTTACCGTCAAGCGTCATTGCAGCACTTAGAATTACATATGGTCTAGATTTTTCCATAGACAATTTTACCCCTACTCATAACTGCTCTAATTGATTCTTGTGAAGCTCTATGAACAATTGATGCATAAACATTATTCATTGGTTCTAAATCAATTGATTTTTTATCAATGAAAATGCAATCTGCAAAATAATTTTCTTTAATGCAGCCAATTTTTTTATTAAGAATTTTTCCAGAATTAACTGTAGCCATTTTAAGAATTTGTTTTGGATCTATTCTCTTTTTCTTAATACCCATTGTTACTTTCCATACATAATCCATTTCTCTAAACATATCAGGCGAATTAATCATTACATTATCTGTGCCAATTCCTATGTTACATTTCATTTTAAGCATTAATTCTATATCTGGTATACCTTCTGCTAGAGATGCATTAGCACGTGGACAGATAATAATTCCTCTAGTCTTTTTAGTAGCAGAAAGAAGATCATTTTTTGATGCATTTGTCATATGCACTAAAAATGTTGGTTCTGCCAAAAGAGCACGCTTTGGTTCAGTCTTTTTATATGATTTCTTTGAAATAGCATAACTACTCAAAGTTTCAGCAGCATGAATGCCTACGATTTTTTTAATTTTTGAGAATTCTTGTAGATTATTATCGCTATTTTCATTTGGACCACTAATTCCAACTCCATCACAATTTTCTATTAATGATTCCAAATTACTTTTTAGAAAGTCTGGCATGGAAGTATTTTGTTTAATTTGTTTTTGTGTATGATAGTACTCTAATCTTCCAAGAATAACTGGATTAATTGGAACTGTTTTCAATGCTTTTTTTAAAAGATTTATGCCATGAATTCCGCCTTCCCTAAAATCTACAAATGTAGTAATTCCTTTTTTTAGCATTGTTTGAGCAGACTTGCGCATAAATCTAATCAATTCTTTATCTGGGGTTTCACGCAAAATTTTTTGTTTAATTCCAATCATAGGATGAATCTTTGAATCAACAGTGGAGTTTAGTGACAGATCTTTAGCAATAGAATCTCCAATGTGTGTATGAGCGTTAATGAAACCAGGGATTAAAAGTAGTCCATTACAATCTACAACATTCTGATTTTTTCTATTTAGTTGTGAGTTAATTTTTTTAAATTTACTTTCTGCTATTTCAATATTGATAGAATCAATTAATTTTAGATCATGACCATAAAGCAAACTTACATTTTTTAAAATCATTTTAATTCGTAAACTTCTGGTTTTTCTTTTCCTGAATCTCGAATTTCCCTGATCGTATCAAGTGATTTAGTTGCAAGTTTTGCTGCACCTCTACCTGAATCACTGATTCCAATGCCGCAATTAAGAAGTAAATTCATTTCTGATTTAATTTGATTAATGAATTCTTGCGCAGTAATTTTATGTTTAGAATTTGATATTACCATAAAATTATCACCGCCCATAAAAAAAGCCAATGATTTTTTTTCTAAGAAGAAGTCGGACATCTTTGAATATAATTTGAACATTAACGATGATGTTTCATAAGGAGATAATGTTTTTCGCTTTGATGTAAGGCTATCCACATCAATATGCATTATAGTAACTTCCTGTTTTTCATTACCATCCATAGAGCCGTAAATATTGTACTGCCTATCTAGAAATTTTTCATCTTTTTTACCATTGTATGCCAAGATATTTGCATCGAATGGTGTATCACCGTATCCAATAGTCATTGAAACTTTAATTTCAAATAATTTCTCTAATTCTTTTTGAATGTCAATATGTTCGTCTAGTGATATTCCATTTGTGACTGCAAAAAATTCATCTGATCTATTTTGAAATACCAATCCATCTTTTTCTGAGAACATTTTTTGAATTTTCTGATATAATGATGCTTGAAGCATCTGTAATTCATGTTCCCTATCACTGCCTAGAGTTAATGTCCATGGGCCATAACCAGTAATCTTCATGATTGTAAGCTGTATCAATTATTTTATCCTCTTTATTTCAGTAAAGATTTTTTGAACTGCATTTACTGCATTCTCTGATACAGGTCTGATCCGTGCATATGCCTGTCTCTCACTCATTCCAGGACCTGATATTCCAAGTGTTACGGGTTTTTGATATTTAATTGATAGTTTTGTAATATTTCTTGCTGTAGAATTTGCTATTACCTCATCATGCTTTGTTTGACCTTTAATGACTGCACCTAATGTTACAACTCCATCTACATCTTTTTTTTGCAACAATTTATCAATAATCAATGGCATATCAAAAATTCCAGATACCTTACATGTGTATTTTATGTTTAATTTTAATTCGTTTGCCTTTTCTACTGCAACATTATGCATTCTTGATGTGATTTTCTCATTAAATTCTGCAACAACAATGGCAATGTTCAAGTCTAGTGCACCTTAGCAAATTCTAATAATTCTTTTCCATCAATGAATGGAATTGCATTATCTTTTGCATATTGTTCAGCCTTTTCAACTGACAGGGCAGAATAAGTTTGTGCATCCATCATTTCACATATTGCTGTAATTGGTGATAATTTTGCAAGTTGTGCAAGATAAATTGACATCTCTGTATGACCCTTTCTCTTAGCTAGTAATCCCTGAGATGCTATCAAAATAGGAACATGTCCAGGTGTCTTAAATGATGATATAAATTTTGATCTTGGATCATCAGAATTATACAATTCTGACATTTCTTTTATTGTTAGTGCTCTGTCCCTATCAGTGATTCCAGTGTACGTTTGCTTGTGATTGATGTAAATTGAAAATGTTGGGTGGTCACCATAAGGTGCAGTTCCCATAATCATTTTTCTAGAGTTAGAATCAAAATAATCGGAACTTGATAAAATATCATGCATGTATTTTAGTTCTAATTTTTGTGCTAGTGAATCATCTATTGCAAGACAGATTAGACCACCAGCATGTTGTCTCATTCTAGCAATATGTTCTGGAGTAATGAATTGTGCAGAAACTACAAGATCAATTTCATTTTCTCGTCCATTGGAATCATGTATCATGACAAACTCCCCTTGCTTTAGTGATGCAATTGCAGAATCAAAAGTCATTTAAAAAAAATTGTTTTGTAGATATTATAAAGTTTACTAGATTTTTTGTTATTACCAATTTATTGGTAAATCTTGTGCCTAATTGAGAATATATTTTCCTAGAACATCGGTCTCAATATTTAATTTGTCGCCAATTTTTTTTGTTTTGAAATTAGTAATTTCTACTGTATGTGGAATTAGACATACTGATGCAAGATCATTTTTTGTATCAACCACAGTAAGACTAATTCCATCCAAAGCAATTGAGCCTTTTTCAACAACATATTTTACTAATTTTTTTGGAATCTTAAACCAAACCTTGACTTCTTTTGGTTTTTGCTCTATTTTTGTAATTGTTGCAACTCCGTCTACATGACCTAAAACAAAATGTCCTTCTAGTCTCTCACCAATCTTTAAACTTCTTTCAATATTAATAAGACTGCCAACTTTTAAATTTCCAAGATCTGTTTTTTTCATTGTCTCATCAATCATCTCAAACATGCAAAGATTCTTTGAAATCTTTGTGGCACTTAAGCACACTCCGTTTAATGCAACACTTTGCCCTATCTTAAGACCCTTGGAATTTTTTCCGAGATCAACTGAGACCTTTATTGCACTCCTATTTTTTGTATTTTTCTCAATTTTTTTAATTTTTCCTGTACCAGTAATTATTCCAGTAAACATTGCTACATGATGGTGAATTGGATATAAATAACATCCCATCTAGTCTATAATAGGATGGGTAGCCGTAAAAAAACCACGACAAAGAAAGAAGAATCTGATTCCAAAGATGAAGATGTATTGGATGGAAAAACATTACATGACTTGTATCGACATACTACAAAATTAATAAAATAATTACTTAAATCTCAAGTAAAGCTTTTGCTCTCTTATAATGAACTTCGTCAATCATTTTACCATCAACCACTGTTGCCCCTTTTCCTTTCTTTGTTGAACTGTTGTATGTTTTCATAACTAATTTTGCCCATCTAATTTCATTTTTATTTGGATGGTAGATTTTATGTACTGTCTCGATTTGATCTGGATGAATAATACTTTTACCAACGTAGCCTAAACTACGACCAACGTCACAGTCTTTTTTTAATCCAGATTTATCTTTGATATCCTGCCAGATCCCATCTATTGCATATACACCAGCAGCAGTAACATCAACTGGAATTTTGTATCTTGCGTATTTTGCACCTCTAGGATTTCCTTTTGTATATTCAATACCAATGTCGTTTAACAAATCAAAAATTCCAAATACAACTGCATCAATTCTTTTACTGCAACAAGCAATCTCATAGCAGTTTACAACTCCTAATGCTGATTCTATTGAAGGAATTATTCGTGTTCCTGAAATTTTACCTTTTTTTTCTAGTGAAATTATTGTCTTTTCTATTTTTTTTAGTTCTTTTGCAGAATTTACCTTTGGAATTACTATACCATCAATACCTTTTTGCATAATTTCCTTTAGGTCTGATTCAATTTTTCCTGATTCTGGGGAATTAGTTCTTGCGTAAATGTTTGCAGAATAATGTTTTCTTTGTTTTAATGCACTTTTGATCAATTTTCTGGCTTTCGTCTTTTCTTTCTCTGGCACAGAATCTTCAAGATCAAAACAAACAATATCAGCTGAGATTGACTTTGCTTTTTCTAAAAATCTTGGATTATTTCCTGGAACAAAAACTAGACTGCGAAAAAGATTTGCCATTAAATGCCTAAGCGCCTTCAGGCTTCATTAAGATTTTGCCAAACATACCTTTACCAGTTAGCATCTTTGTGTGAGCTTCTGCGGCTTGTTCAAATGAGTGAATTGAGTCAATTGCTGCCTTAATTTTGCCCTTACCCATCCAGTAAAGTCCTTGATCTAGTTCTGCCTTTGTTCCTTGTGTTGAACCGAGTATGTTTGTGCCCTTGAAAAACACATGTCGCAAATCCATCTTTGCATCATAACCTGTTGTTGCACCACATGAAACCAGTGTACCTCCAAACTTTAGCATAGAGATTTGTTTGTTCCAGTGAGTTTGACCAATATGATCAAATGATAAATCAATTCCTGGTGCTTCGCCTTTTGTTTTAGCAATTTCTTTTGAAATTTTGAAAACGTCCTTATGCCAATCCTCTTTTCTATGATCTACCGCATAATCTGCGCCTAATTCAAGACATTTATCTAGTTTATCAGGACTAGCAGTTGCAATTACATCACAGTTGTATAATTTAGCAATTTGAATACCAAAGGAACCTACTCCTGAACCTCCACCCATTATTAGGACTGTTTGACCAGGTGTAATTTTTGCTCTGCCAACAAGCATATGCCATGAAGTTAAAAGTGTCATTGATGCAGCTGCTGCATCTTCATAAGAAACTCCTTCAGGAATTTTTGAAACATTAACTTCAGGAAGGTGAATTTGTTCACAGTATGCTCCCCATAGTGGACCAGTCTGGAATCCCCAGACTTGTCTTTTTACACAATCAAATTCACGTCCATCAGTACATGCACTACAAACTCTACATGCTAAATTTGAATGTGAAACAACTCTATCTCCTTCTTTGAAACCTTTTACATCTTCACCTACTGCAATTACATCACCTGCAACATCAGAACCTGAAACATGTGGTAAAGGAATTGCAATTGGAACGCCTCTCATTCCCCAGATATCATTATAATTTAGTGCAGATGCTTTATTTGTAAAAATAACCTCATCTGGTTTTGGTTTTGGGTCGTCAATATCTTCAACCTTGAGGATTTTTGCATAATCATCGTCAGGTGCATACTCACGATATACAACTGCTTTCATGATGATTTGACCCTTTTACCCCTAATTATATTTTCTTGAGATCAGATTCTGTTAATCTTAAAATCTTTCTTTGGTTGTTGAGCAGACATCAGAATTTGTTTTAATTGTTCATCAGTTATCTGGCCCTGTGCTTTTCCTTGTGCTGCCAACCCAAGGAGATAGTTCTCAACCAAGTTTGCAAGTTCTGGTTTTACCATTTTTACATTGTTTAGGCGAAGTCTAGCATCTGCAGAAAGAATTTGTTTTAACATGATATCCTTTTGTGCAGAAATCTGCTCTTCGTTTGGTTGATTGTTATCTTCTTCGGAATTTGGATAGCTCATTATAATACACTATGAATAAATTTTCAGTTTTGGTGTATTTTGGATCATTTCATTTAAAATCTCGGTTGACATTTTATCTAGTTTTTGCATTCCTTGACGAGAAATTACTCTTCCTTTTTTCTCAACTTTTTCAACATACCCTAGTTTCTCGAGACCATGAATTGCGTTACGAATTATTGCTCCGCTTGCATCTTTATGATGTCTGGCACCATAATACTTGTTCCTTTTACCGTCGCCATACATTGTTCTAAGATCATTCACTGAGACTGGACCGTGAAGATATATTTTTCTTAAAATTGATGCACATCTAGTATGCCACCAATCAGATTTTTGTGGTGCTTTGTCTGCATGTGCGCCAGTTTTTACAAAAAGTGACCAAGCTGGTGCTGGTATGTCTTCAGTTTTTAGTACTTCACTTAACTTGTTTATCAAGGCATTTGCTGGTACATCATAGACTTTAGCCATTAAATGAAAAACTCGATAATCGTCTTATAAATCATTGAGAAATTATTTGTAACCTATCACATGCAAGTGTTTGTTTTATCAATACAATATCCATTAGGTTGGATTCAAAAAAAAGAAAAAAGGGGGATTTTGTTTAGTCTTATACTACGTCGATGTAGACTGATACTGTGTCAGATAGTGCAGATGGATTATCGACACTTTCCCATACAAAGACAGTTGCCTCGTATGTTCCTTTGTCAGTTGGTATCCATGACAATGCTGGACTGAATGATTGTCCAGAAGCCAAAGAACCTGTAATCCATGCTAATGAAACGGTTACACCGTCTCTATTCTGTACTTGTACCAAGTATGCAAATGATTGGTCACCATCAGTACCATTTACCAAGTCGGCTTCAATCTGTACCTGTTGATCAACGGCTACCTCAGCTAGTGAGTTACCGAATGCGTCAACAACTCTTGCGTTAGCAGCTGGTGCTCTCTCAAGAGGTGCTACAGTTGTTCCGATGATTGCAGTACCTGCGACTTCCAATTCATCAGATGTGTTGTATGGGTTTGGCAGTGTGTTATCTTCGTACTCTACAGTTACTGTGTCACCTTCTGAAACTCTGAGTCTATGACCAGATGATTCGTCAGTTGTGGTAAAGAATACCGTTCCTTCGAATACTCCAGACAT
>JAKUOP010000025.1 GCA_022450565.1 Candidatus Nitrosopelagicus sp.
AAACTTCTCGAATTATATTCAATTGAAGAAGTAGAGAATTTTGCAAAAATTGACATTAATCGAAAAATGAGGAAAGGTATACCAGAAGTAATTTTTGCAGAGAAAAAACAACTGCTAGAAATAAAGAAAATAATTGCAAGTGTATTAAAAAAATCAGACAGTGTCCTAGTTTCAAGAATTCAGAAAAAAGATTATTCTAAAGTAATAGATTTTTCTAAAAAAAACAATTTCAAAATTAAAAAAGGCAAAAATACAACAACCGTTTTAATTTTTAGAAAGATTATTAAAAAATCAGGAGCTAAAATTGGTATTATCACTGCTGGAACATCAGATATTGGTGTTGCAGAAGAAGCTAAACTCATGTGTGAATCTATGAATTGTGAATGCATAACAAGTTATGACATTGGAATTGCGGGTTTACATAGAACTTTCCCTATCTTAAAAGAATTTGTTAAAGCAGATGTAGACGTTATTATTGTAGCAGCTGGTATGGAAGGCGCATTAGCTTCAGTTGTATCATCTATGGTAAATGTTCCAGTAATAGGAGTACCAACATCTGTTGGTTATGGATATGGTGAAAAAGGAATAGCAGCATTAGCCTCAATGCTTCAAAGTTGCGCCCTTGGTCTTTCAGTTGTAAACATTGATAATGGAATTGGCGCAGGTGCAGTTGCTGCAAAAATAGCTAATCAAAACTTAAAAAAATAAATTTTTACCTACCAAACGCGAGTTTCCTCGTAAATCATATATATCATACAAGAAGGGGAATGATAACATTGAATGGAAAAAGAATTGTTCTTACGGCTGATCGAAGTTTAATGACAAATTATAGAGGAAATTTTCTTTATGGTTTTATTGCGTGTGGTCCATATGAAGTATTACCGGAATGGGTATTTGACAAAGTCTTTTGCCCAGCAGTAGAAACTGATCCTATTACTGGTGAAGCCAAAGTTGCTCAAGTTGGTTTAAGACGAGTAGAGGCTGCATTACATCAAGGTTACAAAAAAGATGAGATATTTGTTGCAAACCCAGATTACTTAGCTAAATCAATTGGACCAGATACTAAAGTAGTTGGAATTAATGTTATGGATCCACTTGGAATGGCTCCAGTTACTACTACAATGGCACCAGAAAAGTTATCATATGTTGCAATGAAATTCAAAAAAATGTGTGCTGATATTATTCAGCTCAAGAAAAAATATGATTTCAAAGTTGCAGTTGGTGGAAATGGAGCATGGGAATTAGCAAAGTCGGACAGAATGAAAGTTCATGGAATAGATACGGTTGTTGTGGGTGAAGCAGATGAACTTGCATTAGATTTATTCAATGAATTAGAAAGCGGTGAAGCACCTGAAATGATGCACTGTTTTGTAAAAAATATCCAGAATATTCCAGAAATTACTGGTCCTACAGTGAATTCCTTAATTGAGGCAATGAGAGGTTGTGGACGAGGATGTGATTTCTGTGATGTAAACAAGCGTTCTAAAAAGGACCTTCCAGTTGATAGACTTCAAAGAGAAGCAAAAATGAACCTTGATTATGGATTTGATTCTGTTTGGTTACATTCAGACGAGATGTTACTTTATGGATGTGATAACAGAGACTTTCAACCAAACTATGATGCAATAACCGAACTTTGGAAAGCACTGAAAGGTCTTGGTGCAAACTTCATTGGAACTACTCACATGACATTTTCTGCAATTGCTGCAGACCCAAAACTATTACATGATATATCAGAAATTAATGGAATGCATAATAATGGAAGATGGCTTTCGACTAACTTAGGAATTGAAACAGTAGCACCACGAATGGTGAAAAAGCATCTTGGAGTAAAAACAAAGCCATTTTCAACTGATGAATGGGGTTGGGTTGTAAGAGAAGGTGCAAAAATAATGAATGAAAATCATTGGTTCCCAGCTGCGACAATAATAATTGGATGGCCTGATGAAACTCCTGATGAAACTCAATATACAATTGATATGATGGGTGACTTTAGAGCCACTGATTTTAGAGGCTTAGTTGCACCTCTACTTTACCAAGATTTCAGTGAAAAAAATTCAATGCATTTTGGAAACTTGAATGAGGCACAATTTACACTGTTTTGGAAATGTTGGGAAAATAATCTACGTGTGATTAATGATATAATTCCAATTATTCTTAGAAACAAGACATATGGACCACCAATGAAGATTTTCATGTATGGAATTCTAAAAGCTGGAACATGGGCAATCATGAGATATTTGAGAGGTCTCTGTAAGGATTTGTTTAATGGTAGATTACCAGAAGATATTGTAGAAAAATATGCACGAAGCAGATCCGTCGCTGCACCAAACTATACAAAATAAAAAAGAAAGATTAAATCTGTTCTATTGCTTTATCTGCAATTGTATTTCTTTTTGGTGTTATTGAAATAAAATATTGCTTATCAGCACGTTCAACTGCTTCAACTTTTGTAATACTTTTTGATACAACATCGAATTCATGAATTCCATTTTCTAATTCACCTTTTGCATATAACATCAAATATGTATCACCGCCAGTTGGATTCAATGGAATAAAAGAGCAAACATATCCTTTGTATGAATTTATTGGCATTGTATTTTTCATTGGTGGTGCCACGGATGCAAGATACATGAACATATCTTCGACATTATCAAATTCCTCATATTCTACATTCATGATCGTACTGATATTATAGAATATAATAACTTACAGATTATCTAATTCTCTTTTTGAGTGCAATTATAACAACTGCTGGTGCTACAAAGTACATTCCAATGTTTAGCATTATGATTCCAATTCCATAGCCAAGCATTTCTTGCTCTGTGTCAATGTCGACATAGTTGAGTATTGTTAGTGATGTAAGTAATGGTGTTAATCCAACCTTTACTGCCTCTTTGAATACTGGATTCTCTCTTTCATAGTCTGCTACTGTTGGGCTGAATGTGTAATAGAATGTGTTGAATGCTGTCATGAATGATGTACCAGACTGTGTCTGTAGTACTGTGTTATCACGAATCTCTCTCAAGAACTGTACCTGTGGTGCCATCTCACTGCCGTATGCTGCAGTTGCAATTAGACAACCACCGCCTTCTGATGATTGAGATTCAGTTTCCGTAGGTGTTGAAGTTTGTGTTGTTTGTTCTCCAACATTAATTGTAAAAACAGTTGTCTCTAATGGAATTGGTCGGAATAAAATTCCCTCCATCTCAATAATTACCTCGTGTTCACCTGAAGATGAAAACTCAACAGGAATCTTTACTTTTCCAGGTGAAGTGTGTGTCAATGGAATTGGTCCAAAGATGTTTTCGCCATCTTTTACTACTGTGACCCTATAGTCAATGTGCTCCTGAATCTTATTTGTCATTGGATTTAGCCAACCTATGTTTAGTTTTGCCATAGAATCTGATGTTGATTCAACACTCAATCCTATGTTCAGTGTTCCTTGCTCTGATGATAGAACTTGTTCAAATTCTTCTGCAAATGCAGGTATAATTAACAATGGTATTAGTAATAATGCTAAGATAATTTTCAACATTCCTATTTTTAGTATATGATAATAAAAATGATGTTAGCCCAATGGTGAAAATATGTCGAATCATTAAATAGGGATTTTCAAGTAGTTTACTTATTGTACACCAAAATTTTGCTATTATCTGTACTTGCAGTTACTGCAGTTCCATTCTTAATTGACAACGCATTTGGTCATGGACTTGGTGGTGATGTAGCACCTCCATTAAGTTTTGGTGATATGGAAGTTACAGTGTTTACACAACTTGATCCTTCAGACATTACAGTAGGTCAGGTAGATTCTGCAAATCTTTCTGTAAGATTCTATGACACACTAACTGATGTGAATCTTGATCAGGTTACATACCGAGTAGAGATGTGGCGTGATGGTGACCTTTTGGCAAGAAGTTTGTTTTATGACAAGGATGGTACTTTGAATGTTGAAATTAAACCAAAGATGGGTTGTGCAGCTGACAAAAAATGGAAATGTACACAATACTATGGCGAACTGGAAGGAACAAGTGGTGGATTGTTTGCTAGGGGCGAAGGCAGACCAATAATTGACGGTCCGATATTTGACAAAGGTGGATTATACAACATTAAAGTAGACATTGAAGGAGCAACCAGTCCCAAAGTTTTAGTTGCAGAACCATTAAGTTTCGAAACATTTGTTAGCATTGCACAAGAACAAAACTTTTTCATACAAACTGCATCAGCAGAAGAACTTCCAGTAACTGTAAAGACATACTATGACGATGTTAATAATTTTGAATATAGCAAATCGTCACACAAGATTTCATTTAAGATGCCATTTGATTGGACACCAGAATATGTAGAACTTGTACAAGTTGTACATCAAGAAATTCGTGTACCAAAATCATTTGATCCTTACAGTGCTGAAACTTCCTTTGTAGGATATGTTGATGGAGTCAAAGTTGATCAAAGAGCATTACTAATTGATCCATATTCATCAGAGACTGAAAATATAGTACACTTTTTGATTACAGGAAATGAGCTAAAGAGGATTAACGATGAATTGGGTCCAAGTCATCAAACTAGTGGAGAAATGTTTTTTGAATTAATGCCAGAAGGTGCTGTTCAGAAAAATTCGTTTAATGTAACATTTGAGAATGGATATACCGCCTTTATTGCTTGGGATACAAAATATGGTGCAGGACAGGAAATTCCATTTGAATTCTCATTTTTCAATGCAAGTGGTGAGCTTGTAAAGGATGCAATTTACGCATACGCACTAGCAGACCCACAAGGAAAACAATTCAATGTTGTAACAGGTGATACTCCAGAGGAATTCGTTGGTGTTAAAGCACTTGAAGGAATATCCACGGAACCAATTTACATTCCAACTGAAGGAATGTACACTCTTTATTTGACTCTCACAGGTGAGGGATTTTTCAATTATGATACATTTTATCCTGGACAACATATCTTTGAGGTAGGTTCTGCTGGTGCATCTACCAGTTCAACTGTTCCAGTCTCTAGTGTAGTCTCAATTCCTGAATGGGTCAAAAACAATGCTGGATGGTGGGCAGCAGGTGAAATCGATGATAATACATTCGCTAATGGAATTCAGTATTTGATAAAAGAAGGAATAATTGCAGTTTAGGTTACTTAGAAACCGTCTTTGTTAAGAATTAAACCAAGCAATGCAGCTCGTGTAAACTTGCCATACTCTGCTTGTTTGAAATATTTTGCATGTGGTGATGAATCAACATCAGAAGAAATTTCATCTAAACGTGGTAGTGGGTGTAAGATAATTGCATCATCTTTCATTTTTTTGATTATGTCTTGACCAATCACATAACTTCCCTTTACTTTCATGTATTCTTCTTCATCAGGAAATCTTTCTTTTTGGATTCTTGTTACGTATAAAACATCTAAATCTTCTATGTATTCGTCAAGACTAGTAGATTCTGTGTACGATAGTCCTTTTTTAATATCATAAGTGGAATCAGAACGAATTTTTAATGATTCAGGTGATATTAGATGAACATCAACATCGTAGTTTCCAAGCCCATACAATAATGAATAGACTGTTCGTCCATACTTGAGGTCACCAATAATTCCAATCTTTAGTCCATCGATTTTCTTCTTTTCCTTTCTTATTGTAAATAGATCCTGTATAGCTTGAGTTGGATGCTCTTCAGTACCACTTCCTCCATTAATTAGTGGTTTTTCTGAAATTTCAGCTGCATACCTGCTTGAACCGTCCAATGAATTTCTTAAAACCAAAACATCGGAATAGCCAGACATAATTTTTACAGTGTCTGCAAGGCTTTCGCCCTTTTGGACTGATGAGGAAGTTGCATCTGCAATTCCAAATGACGTTCCACCAATCAGGGCCATTGCAGCCTGAAAACTTAGACGAGTTCTAGTACTAGGTTCAAAAAACAAATATCCTAATGCTTTACCTCTTGCAATTTCCCGTCTTTGAGATGATTCCATTTCAAGAATTTTATCTGTCTCAGAATAGATTACCTCAAGTTGAGCCTTGTCAAGATCCTGAATTGAGATTATATCCTTATTGAAGAAACTGTTCATCCTTCAACCATTTATAGAGCAGATATACAAACCATACTAATGGAACAGTCTGACCTCATTGTTAGGCGTATAAAAGATGGTACAGTAATTGACCATATCAACGAGGGTAAGGGTCTTCAAGTGCTACAAGCCTTAGATATTGATGGTAGAAGGGGAAATGTCATTACTATAGCCCTAAACATGCCTAGTGGAAAGCTGAAAAAGAAAGACATGATAAAAGTTGAGGGAAGATTCCTTGAAGACGATGATACCAACAAACTTGCAGTAATTGCCCCATCATCAACTGTCAACATAATCAAAGACTACAAACTTGTTGAAAAGAGACGTGTCTCATTACCAAATGAAATTGATAGAATTTTTAGATGCTCCAATCCTGATTGTGTCACAAACAGCAATGAACGTATTGAATCAATCATGGATGTAATGGATAAAGAAACTCTCATACTAAAATGCAGATACTGTAGCAGATTATTAGATGTCAGTAAGCTAAAATACCAAAATCAATAGAAATTTTTTAAGATAATATTTTCTTAGTTGCTGATTCTAAATATTAACATTAATTGTCTATGGAAAACTTGACTAATTATTGTCCTAGAATAATAAACATCATTACAATACCGTAAATAGCAATTGATTCTACCATTCCGATAAAGATGAATACTTTGGATTGTAATGCTGGGTTTTCAGTAATTACTGCTAAACCGGCAGAACCGACATAACCCAAGCCAATTCCTGCACCCATTGCAGCAAGTCCAAATGCAAGACCAGCACCAATAAGTTTTGATCCATCAGATGACCCTAAATCACCAGCGGCTTCTTCTGCATATGCTACACTTGCTAAACCTGAAATTGATATTGCTAGTGTTGCAAGAAGTAAAACCGGGAGTATTCTCATTTGCATTTTTTGCTTTTTTCAGACTATATTTAAATCAACAGTTAATTCGTCTAGATCTGATCCAGAGTTTTCTTTTTGAATCCGTCAAGGTCTTTTTTTATACTTTGAGAAAAATCATCATGTTCTTTTTCTAAAGCCTTTTTAGACTGATCTAATAGTTTTTTAATTTCATCTTTGCCCATTATTCTCTCTTCTCCATTGAAGCCTTTACTTTTTTTAATCTTGCGAATTCTTCTCTTTCCCTCTCCTCAAGAGTTGCCAAAATGTACCTCACCCTTTGGGTATATTGAGGAATTATGATATTTTCTAATGCATTCAGCAATTTTTGGGTCTTTTCAAGTGCCTTCGCAAGGCTAAAAATCGAGTTTTCAAATTCAGCTGCCTTGCAAATTTTTGGTAGTAATTCTTTGATTTGTTTCGCACCACGATCAATTGATGCATTAGTATCAGCAAATCCATATGGCATTGATTTTGTATCTTTTTCAGTAACACTAAGTACAGGAATTGTAACGTCAACAACTCGCTTTATTCCTGATTCAACTTGCATTACTGCTGGAGTTGTCTGTGCAACAGAATCTACCGTAGATACTCCTAATGATAAATATGATTCATTTACTGATTTGTAAATATCTTGTAATGGATCCCAAATACCACCTCTAGTTTTCTGAGCTTCAGTTATCATTTCTTCAATATTTTTTAGCAGTACTTTTCGTTTATCATCTAGAATTTTCTGTACCATTGTTGCAACTTGTGTTGAACGTTTGTACTTGAATAATTCAATCTTTGTTGCAACAACATTTTGCCCAAATGACATTAGAACTATTACTCCTTGTAGTATTGTTCTATGAACTTGTCTTTTACCTTAGTAAGCTCGTTTTTAGGTAGATTTGAAATAGTGTTCCATTGCAATCCTAGTGTTTCTTCAATAGTACGATTTTCGTCTATTGCTTGTGTTAGGAATTTATTTTCAAATTCATCACCAAAATTCATATAGTTTAGATCAACCTCAGTAAGTCCTGCCTTGCCTACAATTCCTGCTAGTGCTCTAACTTCTTGTGCTCTAGAATATGCATCATAATTTTGATTTGAAATTTCTTGATGGTCAGCACGAGTTCTTCCCTCACCAATTCCATCTTTCATAATTCTACTAAGACTCATCAAAATGTTAACTGGTGGATAAACTCCCTGTCTGAACAAATCTCTTCCAAGAACAATTTGTCCTTCTGTAATGTAACCAGTAAGATCTGGGATTGGATGAGTAATGTCATCTGATGGCATTGACAAAATTGGCATTTGGGTTACACTTCCATTTTTACCTCTTAGTCTTCCGGCTCTTTCATAAATTGTTGAAAGGTCAGTATACAAATATCCTGGATATCCTTTTCTTCCTGGTACTTCTTCTCTTGCAGCACTAATTTCACGTAGTGCCTCGGCATAATTTGTCATATCAGTTAGTATTACAAGCACATGCATTCCTAGATCATATGCTAGATATTCTGCAACTGTCAAGGCTACACGAGGAGTGATAATTCTCTCAATGGCAGGATCATCTGCCAAATTCAAGAAAAGTACGCTTCTTTTTAGTGCGCCAGATTCTTCAAGGCTTCTTCTGAAATATTCTGCCTCACTAAACTGTACACCAATTGCTGCAAAGACCACCGCAAATTCATCACTTGTTCCAACAACTGATGCTTGTCGTGCAATTTGTGCTGCTAAGATGTTATGTGACATTCCAGAACCAGAAAATATTGGAAGTTTTTGTCCTCTTACCAAAGTAAGCATTCCATCAATTACTGAAACACCTGTTTGAATGAAGTCTTTTGGATATTCTCTTTGTTCAGGGTTCATTGGAGCACCGTTAATATCTAAAAATGATGATGCAACTGGATCTGGTAATCCATCTTTTGGTCTGCCAAGTCCATCAAAAACTCTTCCAAGAACTTCTTCAGAAACTGGCATTTCCATTACTTTTCCAACAAACTTTGCGTTTGTTCCAGAAACAGATAGTCCAGTTGTACCCTCGAAGACCTGAACTATTGCTTTGCCGTTTCCAACTTCAAGTACTTTCCCTAGACGTTTTTCACCTTCATTTGTTTCAATTTCAACTAGTTCATCAAATGCTGCATTTTCAACACCGTCAACAATTACTAGCGGACCCTTAATTTCAGCAATCTTACTGTATTGTACTCCGCCTTGTGTGGTCAATTTGAAACCTTTACTCCTGTAACATTTTTGAATTGTTCAACCATTTCGTTTTGTACTTTTTCTAGTTTATCCATTTCATCATCCTTTACTTCCATTCTTGCTTTTAGTAAAGAAGCAATCACAGGCATTGCACGAATATCTGCTAGTGCTGCACCATCTTTTAGTGCTTGTTGTCCTTGATTGTAAAAGTCAACTAGTAATTTCATTAATTTGAATTGCTTTTCAGGGCTACAGTATGTATCTACATCGTCAAATGAGTTTTGTTGTAAAATTCCAATCTTAATCATTCTTGCAACTTCTAAGATTAGTTTTTCTTCATCTGGAAGTGCTTCTGGTCCTAAAAGTCTTACAATTTCTTTTAGTGTATCTTCTCTTTGTAAAATTCCGTAAGTTTCACCCCTTAACTTTAGCCAGTCATCACTGATATTCTCAGACCACCATTTTGCAATATCTGCAAGATATCCCGAATAACTGTTCATCCAGTTAATTGATGGATAGTGTCTGGAATAGGCAAGTTTGGCATCAAGTGCCCAGAAAGTTTTGATGAATCTCATTGTATGTGTTGTAACAGGTTCAGTAAAGTCACCACCCGATGGAGATACTGCACCTACCAGAGATACAGAACCATCACGTTCTGGACTTCCGGATGCTCTAACTCGTCCTGCTCTTTCATAAAATTCTGCTAATCTAGATGCCAAGTATGATGGATAACCTTCTTCTGCTGGCATTTCTTCTAATCTACCAGACATTTCTCGTAGTGCTTCTGCCCATCTGCTTGTTGAGTCTGCTACAAGTACAACGTCATATCCCATGTCTCTATAATATTCTGCAATTGTAACACCAGTGTAGATACTTGCCTCTCTTGCTGCTACTGGCATGTTTGAAGTGTTTGCAACAAGAACAGTTCTATCCATTAGAGGTTTTCCTGTACGAGGATCTTTTAGTTCTGGAAATTCGACTAGAACTTCTGTCATCTCATTTCCTCTTTCACCACAACCAATGTAGACTACTACTTGAGAATCAGCCCATTTTGCAATCTGGTGTAAAGTAACTGTCTTTCCAGTTCCAAAAGCACCTGGAATTGAACCAGTTCCACCTTTGGCTAATGGGAAGAATGTGTCAATAACTCTTTGACCAGTAAGCAATGGAATTGTTGGATCATATCTTTTCAAGTAAGGTCTAGGTGATCTTACAGGCCACTTGTGATACATCTTTAGTGGTGCAGATTGACCATCTTTTTCAACAACTGCAATTTCAGTTTCAAGATCATAATCTCCTTCACTAACAATTTTTGTAATTTTTCCACCTGCATGATTTGGTGGGACTAGAATTTTGTGTTCAATTAATGAAGTTTCTGGAACAGTTCCAATGATGTTTCCTGGTTCTACCTCATCACCAACTGCAACAGTTGGATTGAAATGATATTTTTTTGTCATATCTACAGGAGTTGTTGTAATTCCACGTCCAATAAAAGAACCAGACTTGTCTGCCAAGTCTTTTAGTGGTCTCTGAATTCCATCATAAATTTGACCAATAATTCCAGGTCCTAAAAGAACACTTAGTGGATTTCCTGTGCCTACTACAGGTTCACCAGGTTTTAGACCACTTGTTGATTCATAAACTTGGATAAATGCTACATCGCCTGTAAGACGAATTACTTCGCCAATGAGTTTTGCCTCACCAACAGATACAGTTTCATACATTTTTGCGTCTGCCATTCCATCAGCTTTCACCGCTGGACCGCTTACCCAAACAATTCTACCTTGTGCTACCATTTTAATTTCCTAAGCTGAATTTTGCTGCGATGTTTTTCCTTATTAAAGGCTTCATTCTTTCAAATCGTGCATCGATCGTATTATCAAAAGTCATAGAGCCATCTTTTGAAGTGATCTTGACACCACCCATGCAATCAATCTGTTCTGAAGATAGATCTGCCCCAGAAATTTTTGAAATTGCTGATTGAACAATATCCTTATCCGTTGAATTTGTGAAAACTGTAATTTCAGATGTACCTAAAGCTTCTGTGGCTTCGGTGAGTAATGTAGAAATCAGATTTGAATAATTGGAATCTCTTTTGGTATTTTTGATTTGTTCTTTTGCCTTTTCAAATACCATGGATGTATGTTCTTCCACTAGCAAAAGTGCCTTGTTTCTTACTTCTAGATCCGAACTCCCAACTATCTGTTTTTCAATTTTTTCTGCCTCTTTTTGACCCTCAGATAGGATTCTCTCATATTCCTTTTCTAATTCAGGTAAAGAGTCAGATAGTTGTTGTTGAGATTCAGAAAATGACAGTTTTAGAGATTCAAGTAGTTGCGATCTATTCTTTTCTAGAACCTGATCAACTGTCTTTTCAAGCGATAACTCAGCCAATGATGGCATTTTTTTGCAAGTAGATTTTAATGTTTGTTACCAAAAAAAAATTTCGGAACATTTTAAACCCTATTTAAGAACGGAAAAATACTTTGGCAGTAGCAGATCTAAAATTTGGTACAGTAATTCTGCCAAGATCTGATTCTACCAAGGCTATTTCTCAGCTAGCAAAATTTGAGTGGTTTCACAAAATTGAGCCCCAAAATGATACTGTTACGCCAGAAGTAGATGATGTTTTGTTAAACGCCCAAAAAGTATTTCAGGCAATTGACGAAGTCGTAAAGGGATTAGGAGTTCCACTAACTACAGGTATTATGGAGATTCTTTTCAAGGGAACTGTCATCAAAAAGGATCAATACCAATTGGATGATCTAAAATCAATGGTAATCGATCTGGAAGAAAAATACTTGTCAGTAATTGAGGAACCAATAAGGCTTCTCAAAGAAAGCGAAGATGTCAAGAGATCATTGGCTGAATATCAGACAGTTAAGGAAGCACTGTTACTTGTCAAAAAACTTGACATCAATATTGGCAATCTAGGTTCTATGACTCATTTTTACACAAATTTGTTTATAATAAAAAAATCGGATTTTGAAGAGATTTCAAAGACTTTGCAGAATGTAACAATTTTCAAATATGAATTAGATAGTAAAGATGAATCTGCAATCATGATTATTGTAGACTCACAGGATACAGACAAAGTTCTAAAAGTAATGCGAAGTTTTAATTCTAATCCATTTACAATTCCACAGGGAGTATCACAGATTCCTAGTGAAGCATTTCAGACTTCAGAGACAAAGATAAAGGAACTTGCTGGAAGGCAAAAATCACTAACCAAAGAAATCCAAAGTCTTACAAAGAAAAAAAGAGCAGAAATTCTTGCAATACATGAAAAGGCATTCGTAACAAAAGAAATTCTTGAGAGTTTGCGTAAACCTGGTGGCACAAAGAGTTTTTCCATAATACAGGGATATATTCCAGCAAAAATGGAAAGTCAATTCAAAGACGCAACTGGTGAATGGATGTCAGTTGTAGAAAACATCAATGATGCAAAACTGTCTGCACAGGCACCAGTCCTAATGCAGAATCCAAAATTTGCAAGAACATTTGAAGTAATTACACAAAGTCAAGGAATTCCAAAACATGGAGAAACAGATCCTACTCCAATGATTGCCATCATGTGGCCAATATTTTATGGTTTGATGTTTGCAGACGTAGGTCATGGTCTATTACTAATGGGCTTGGGATTAATTTTCAAACTAAAAGGACAGGGAAATCTTTCAAGATGGGGAATGCTAATTGCAATTTCCGGTGCGGCAGCAGCAATTGCAGGCGTTGGCCAAGGTGAGGCGTTTGGGTTCCATATTCATTACTTTGAACCATTTGGGACATTACTAGACGAAGGTGGAGCATTGCACCCAATTTCATGGATTGTAGGCGTCATTAGTGTTGCAGAATTAACATTTGAGCAAGTAATTACAATTCTCAAAGTTTCATTATTCCTAGGAATTGTTCATCTTCTCTGGGCATTTGCACTACGAATTATCAAACTTGCAAAAGATGGAAAAAAGCTCACAATGTTTACAGAAGCAATTCCAAATGTTACTCTCTATGGAGGAATTGTCGTTATCATGATGTGTGCAATTGGTTCGGGCTATGACGTAATGGGTATGTACAAGAGCATACATACAGAAGCAGTTCCATGGGTTACAGTTTTCCTTGGTGAATGGGCTCAAGTCTGGATAATTTCTAGAATTGCAATAATTATCACAATTGCATCTATTGTAATAATGATGGTTGGAGGAATAATGCACAACAAAAGACATCCAGAGGAAGGCGGAAGTATGGTGAATGTTGTCATCGAAGTTTTGCTTGGAAAATCAATTGAATGTCTTGCTCATACAATCAGCTATGCACGTATTGGAATTATGTTACTTGTACATGCAGCACTGTTACTAACTGTAAACAATTCATTTCAAAGTATGGGAGGATGGGAATCTCCAAGTGGAGCTGCACTGATTATTGGTGGAAACATCGGAATAATGATGATTGAAGGACTGATTGTTTTCATTCAAGCGCTAAGGCTTCATCTTTACGAGTTCTTTACAAAATGGTATGATGGCGGAGGCAAGCCGTTCAAACAATTAGTGCCAGAGATGATCTACAACCAATTCAAGTGGAAATAGAAATTACTCTACAGGAAGTTCTAGGTTATTACCCCATTCGCCCCAAGAACCCAAATAGACTCTAACATTTTTGAAACCGATTTTTTTTAATGCAAGAAAACTGTTTGCTGCTCTGTATGCACCTTGACAATATGTGACAATTGGAGTATCTTTGTCAATTTCATAAAGAGATGCCAATTTTTCATCATTTTTGAATAAACCTTCCTCAATATTCTTGCTCCAATCAATGTTAATTGCAGTAGGAATATGACCTCCACGAGCTGCTCTCGGAATAGTACCATCAAATTCATCCTTTGAGCGCGCATCGATGATGGTTATTTTTCCAATATTTTCTTTGATGTATTCAAAGCCTGTAATTATTGAGGTATCAATGGGGGTGGTAAGATTTGACGGTGAATACTTTGTTGGTTCCGTTTCAGTATCAAGTTTTTCATCTGTCCATTTTGTGAATCCACCATCAAGCATGCTAACATCAGGATGTGAAAAATATTGGCAAAGCCATACGCCTCTAGCTGCCAACATGCCAGAAACATTGTCATAAAATACAATCTTCTTGTTTTCATCAATTCCTGCAAAAGAGAGAAGTTTTCTGGTTTGCTCATTAAAACTTGCTATTCCATTTTGAGACGTGTCAAACCAGTGAAATGCAAAAAGATCCAAGTTTACTGCACCTGGAATGTGACCTTTGGAATATTCTCCAAATGATCGAGTATCAACTATTAGCAAGTTTTGATCTCGGAAAATTTCTTTTAGGTCATCTACACTAATCAACATCACACAAATTAGATAATCAAACTAAATGAATGTTAAATCTTAGCGTCCGCTAAGGTTCGAAATTAAAAAAAAGAAAAAAGAAAATTTGGGTTTTCTTATTCGTTTACGTATGCTCTTTCACCGTTTTGGGCAAGATCAAGTCCAATCTCCTCTTCTTTAGGAGTGACTCTGATTCCACCTGGCCAAACTGCATCCATGATCTTCAAGATTACAATTGAGATACCAAATGCATATGCAATTGACATCAAAGCACCAACAATGTTGATTGCTTGTTGTTCGTAACCTTCTGGTGTACCTGTCCATGCTCCGATACCATCGCCAGTATCCCAGATGTGTGGGCTAGCTAGTGTACCAGTTAAGATAGCACCTGTTAGACCGCCCATTCCGTGGACTCCCCATACATCGAGAGCATCGTCCCACTTTCGAGCGTTCTTGAATGCAACACAACCATAACAAACTGTACCTGCAGCAATGCCGATAATTATTGATGCCATTGGTCCAACCCAACCAGATGCTGGTGTGATTGCTACCAGGCCTGCAACGGCTCCTGTTGCTGCACCCACAATGCTTGCTTTTCCTGTGTGTGCCCAGCTCATTA
>JAKUOP010000026.1 GCA_022450565.1 Candidatus Nitrosopelagicus sp.
TTTCATATTATATCAAATGTTGCTATACCAAAGTAATATCCAATAATGATCATTGTAATACTCCATGCACACGAGCCTACAAATGTATAAATTAGAAATTTTTGAATTCTCATTTTTAGTAATCCAGCGGGAACTGAGATCATTTCCCTAAATACTGGTACCATTCTTCCAAAAAGTACTGCTTTATCCCCATATTTTTGAAACCATTTTTCAACACGCTCAAGTTTTTTTTCTGATACTTTGACTCTTTCAAGATATTTTAGTAATGCGGCTCTGCCAAGTTTTAGTGCAATAAAGTATATCACACTAGAACCTATTGAAGCGCCAATCCCACCTACAATTCCAAGTAAAAAAACTTCACCAAGACCTAAACCATTTTGTGATGCAATGTATCCTGCAGTGGGAAAAACTGCCATTGTTGGAATAGGTGGAATAATTGTTTCAATTAATGCAGCCAGAAATACACCAAGATAAAGATAATCTGATAATAATTCAGAAATCCATTGTATTATAACTTGTAATTCACTCAATGTTTTCCTTCTCGGTCATGTAGTAATGTAGTTCAGTATAGCACTCTTTACAATATTCGTCAAAGTTTGTATGCTCACAGTCATAACCGTTTTTAACTTTCATTCCACATTTCTTACAAATAGTCATAAATTGAATTGAATCTAAGATTTTTTAATCTTGATAGCACCAAGTGCAAGTTGTATTATTGCTGGTGCAAAAAGCATGACAACTGAACCTACAGGATCTCTATCTGCACTTTCTGGAGATGGATTTGCAACTACTGCAATTCCTCCAATTATAATTAAAATTCCGGCAATAATTATCATTACCCCTAATCCTTTTGATGGTTCCTTTAATGAAATGAAAAATCCTATGATTGGCAGAATTAGTGCTGGTGCACCTAATCCAATTCCTCTTTGCATGTCATTTAATGGTAAGAATCCTTCTTTTGCTTCATTACCCATTGATACTGCAACATCAGCACCATAAGCAATTAACAATCCTATTGCAATTCCTGTTATGATTAATGCTGCTTTTAATGCCATGTTTGAAATGAGAAATCAAGTATTAATAAAGCATTAGATGAATTTTGCTGAATTGGTTATTCTGGCACTATTTTAATTGAGTTCGATAAAATATCAATGTTCTCTAGTAATTTTGCCATTCCTAAACCACTTTTATCAACTAAATTGACATGACCAATCTTCCTTTGTGGCTTTGATTCCAATTTACCATACATCTTTAGAAATGTATTTTCCAAATCTATTGATGGAGGTTTGTACTTACCTGTGAAATTTTTTGGGCCTAGAATATTGTACATTATCGTAGGATAGATTAATTTTGTGTCGCCCAATTCCAGTCCTAGAATTGCTCTAAGATGTTGTTCAAATTGTGAAGTTGTACTAGATTGTAGTGTATGATGGCCTGAGTTATGAACTCTTGGAGCAATTTCATTGATTAGAACATGGTTATCGTCTGTGACAAACATCTCAATTCCAAAAACACCTGCTCCATGTAAAACCTCCATCGTTTTATGAGCTATTTTTTCTGCATTCTTTGAAATTGTATCATCAGTTCTTGCAGGCGCAATTGTCATATTAAGAATATTGTCTTTATGCATGTTTTCAACAAGTGGATAGGTTCTAATTTCTCCTGATGTACTTCTTGATGCAATTACCGATACTTCCATTTTGAAATCAACGAATTTTTCAATCATAAGGGACTGGCCCTTAAAAATTTGTAATGCCTCAGGTATTTGGTCTAAAGCACTTATCTTAAAATTTCCTCTACCATCATATGCTCCTGTTCTTGTTTTTAGTAAAACTGGAAGTCCAAATTCATTAATTTTTGATTCTAATTCATCTTTTGATGTAATCTCTCTGAATTCTGCTACTGGGATATCATTTTTGGCAAGAAATCTTTTTTGAACTAGTTTGTCTTGTATGATTTCAAGTGTTTCTGGTGATGGGTTAATTTCACATGTTTCTTCTAAACTTTTTAAAACTTGGCTATCACCAGATTCGATCTCATATGTAATTATATCACATTTTTTTGCAAGTTCCTTGATGGCAGATGCATCTTTAAAATCAGCAACTATTTGTTCAGCACCAACTTTTGATGCAGGACAATTTTTTGTTGGATCCAACACTATTACATTTGAAATTTCTGATTTCATAGTATTGGCAGCCTCTGTAAGCATCATGCCTAACTGACCTCCACCAATTATTCCAAGTATTTTACCCATAAGGAAAAATAACAGTTCAATTACAAATAGTTTCGGAAAAATTGAAACTATTAAAAATGCCATTTGTATTCAAAATGTATGGCTAAAAAAGGCAGTGTTGGAATTATAATGGGCTCAAGCTCTGATAGTAGAATTATGCATAGTGCTGCAGAAATATTAGATCAATTCAATGTTTCCCATGAAGATCAAATAATTTCTGCACATAGAACACCATCAAGGCTTGATACATACGCTAAACATGCAGAAGATTATGGGTTTAAAGTGATTATTGCAGGAGCAGGTGGTGCTGCTCACTTACCAGGGATGATTGCATCACATACAGTAATTCCTGTAATTGGTGTTCCAATCTTAGTATACAACGATAAACAAGTGAAAAAATCTAATACTAGTAAATTTTCAGCATTTGGTGGTTTAGATTCTTTATTATCTATTTCAGAAATGCCTACTGGTTCACCAGTTGTTACAGTAGGAATTAACAAGGCAGCAAACGCAGCTATATACGCATTAAAAATTCTAGCAAATGATAATTCAACAATAAGAAATAAACTAAAGAAACATAAATTTGATCAACATTCTTCAGTGCTCAAGGAATCTGATGAATTGAAAAAACTGGGTCTAGCAAAATTCGTAAAAAAGAAATTCAAATAAACTATTCAAGTAGTTTGAATTGTATATTTTTCTCTTTTAGATGTGAAATTAATCTATCAGCTTGCTCTTGATTTTCAGTTTCTAGGCTTAATGTTACGCCTACAGTACCTGCATTAATGCCCGAACTTAGCCTGTCATGTATCACTTCGACTATGTTTACACTTAATGATGAAATTTCATCTACAATTTCTTTTAATGCTCCAGGTTTATCTTTTAATGTAATAAGAATTCTTACCATTCTTCCCATGTTTGTCAATCCTTTAGCAACAATTTGTCCTAAAAGATACATATCGATATTTCCACCACATAAAATAGGAACAACTTTTTTGCCTTCTGCAGGTTTTTTGCTTAAAAGATATGCTAATCCTACTGCACCAGCAGGTTCAACTACTGCTTTTGTTCTCTCCATTAAAAGAAACATTGTTTTAATAATATCAGAATCTTCTACTGTAACAATTTCATCAATTCCTTTATTGATTATATCAAAAGTTATTTTTCCTGGGGTTTTAACTGATATACCATCTGCAATAGTCAATCCCCCTTCGATTGTTTCCACATGCCCAGATTCAACTGAGTGTTTCATTGCTGGAAAAGCTTTAGATTCAACTCCAATAATTCGCACATTTGGTTTCCTTTCTTTTATTGCTGTAATTATACCAGCGGCAAGTCCACCACCACCAATTGGAACATAAATTTCATCTACGTCAGGAAGTTGTTCTAAAATTTCTAGTCCTATTACACCTTGCCCACATATTATAGATGGATCATCAAATGCATGAATAATTGTGGCCCCTGTTTCTTCTGAAATCTTTTGTGCTTTAGCCCATGATTCATCATATGTTAATCCGTCTAAAACTACATTTGCACCATAACCACGTGTAGCAGCAATTTTTGCAGGTGATGCATTTTTTGGCATTACAATTGTACATGATATGTTTTCTAATGATGATGCAAATGCAACGCCCTGTGAATGATTTCCTGCCGATGCCGCAACAACACCATGTTTCTTTTCATCATCACTCAATGAACTAATTTTGTAATATGCACCACGTATCTTAAACGAACCAGTTTTTTGCTCATACTCATTTTTGAGGTAAACCTCAGAACCCGTCATATTGCTAAATGTCTGTGAAAACGTAAGTGAAGTTTTCCTAATAACATCACTTTGTGCTTTCTCAGCTTTTTCTATGTCTGCATATGTTATGGTCATAAAATGTGTCAATTTTTGTTTCTGTTTTAAATGTATTTGAAAAATTGGGCGTTAGGCATCTAATGCCCCAGAAATCTGATTTATTCTAGTCTCGATGTTTTCTTGTGATTTATCATCAAGTGAATCAGGATCAAACAAACCTTGTTTTGAATTATTTTCAACATGTTCTAAATCAATATTACAAAGACACCCTTCTTCCCCGTTAACCAATCTTTGTTCATCAATTAGAACCAAACTTGTCTGAAAAGTCTCCAAAAGCAAATCATCTAATAGATTTAACAATTCCTTTTTTTTATTATTAAATTCAATTATTTCATTTTCTTGGCTGCCTTCAATTTTTTCTGATAGAATTTTGGAAAGACTCTCATCATTGTAAAATAATTCAAAAAGGTTCTGCTCGTTGATTTTGTCATAGCCTAGATCTTGAAGTTTCTGTAAGATTATCTTATTTCCTTCATCAGAATATTTTGAATCTGATGTTCTTGTTTTATCAATTATCTCAGATAATTCTTTTTGAAGATCTATTACTTTCTGGACTGGTTTATAGTACAATAAAACATGAAATTGTAGAGAAACATGAATTGAAATGACATAATCGCCCTCTCTAATTTCTAATTTTGTAAAAATTCTTCTAACATCATCGTTGTATGAATATGAAATTCCTTGAGATTCCCAATCTTTTAATGAATTGATTATGTTGTTAAAGAAAACTTCAACATTTTTTGGATCAAAAGTATCTACCTCCTTTACAGTACTATCGCCCAGCATTACTTTTGTGTCAACAGTTTTAGTTGCACTAGTAATTAATCTTAAAAAATCATGCTGAATTTTTTCATTTATCTTGTTTAATTTCAAGAAAAATTCATTCTCTGATTTTGAACCTATGCGCATAATCTTCTTTCATATACTCCCTTAAATTTTATGTAAGTATGACTTCAATTTCAGAAAATATTATTAAAGTTAAAGATGCTTTGGTTAAATCATACACAGGAAAAAGCCATATTCAAGAAATACTTCCTATAAACAAAACTAATTTTTTACCAATAGATGAAAAACATTTATCATTTTTACATCAATTCATGGAAAATAATCCAATCTATTATAATTCAACTGATGTTGAATTATGTGGTGTTCCATGTAGAATATTTGAAGGCGACCTAAACCAATTTTGGATTGATAGTATAAAACATGATACTAGTTATGCACCATTTTATCCAACTTGGATGCTTTCTGCATATTTTCTTGCATTAGAATCCAAAAACATTGGTTTATCAGAATTGATTGATGTAGGTTCTGGCGATGGAAGAATTGCATTTTGTGGAAAAATTCTTGGTTTAGCGTCTAATTCAATAGAAATTGATGAGCAGCTTTCAAACTTACAGAGTACTATCATGGAAAAAACTTCATTTGATTTTAGAATAACTAATTATGATGCCACACTAGTTGATTATAATAAATTAAATCTTAAAAATCCAATTTTCTTTATTGGCGGTCTTCCTGAAAATGGTGAGATATTAGCTGAATCAATAATCAAAAATATCTTAAATTCATCAGTACTACAAAAAACTTCATGTTTTGCATTAACCGGTAGTTTAGCAAAACGAAAGTTTGACAAAGAGCAGTTAGATTTTGGTTGGGGTGCAACAATTAGAAAATTCAATTTGAGAACGATTAAAGTAATTAATCTGCCTACATATTGGACCATGGATCAACCATTTACCACTCCTTATATTTTCACGAAACAATCATAATTTTATGGAATCTGAGCCTATACGCTGCAATCACTGTGGGGGTAAAATTACCATGTATTTTAGTTCTGAATATAATGGAAATCGTGGTAAATGCAAAAGTTGTAATACAGATTTCCCATTAGAATAGATGTGATCTTATGAGTGATGATGAGGCTAGGGCAGAAATTGACAAAAAATATGAAAAACTACTAGCTGCAGCAACAGGAACTGATACTGTAGAAACAGAAAATGATAATGAAACCGAAACAGAACCTGAATATCAAAAACCATCAACAACTAATATTGTAGATATGATGCTTGGTAAGAGTTCAGCAAAAACACTTGACTCAGAAACAATGATTCTAGAAACACAGAAACGAATTTGGAGAGCAATTAAACAGGGCGGTGCAGAATATTATGGCATTATTTCAGAGTCAGATGAATTTCTAAGAGAACATGTTAATGAGAAAATTCCAATGGCTGTCATGTTCGTTGATCTAGTAGGTTCAACAGATATGTCATTATCTTTACCAGAAGAGAAAGTTGCAATGATTGTAAGTTCATTTGCCCAAGAAATGGCTATAGCTGTAAAACAGCACAGTGGCTTCACTCTAAAATTTGTAGGAGATGCAGTTATTGGTTATTTTATTCATCAAAGTGCACTAATGGCATCTGATAATGCGATTAGCTGTGCACAGAACATGATAAAAATAATTGAGGATGGAATAAACCCAATCTTAAATAACTACGACTATCCCGATCTTCATATCAAAATTGGCATTGATTATGGTGAAAGTATGGTTATGCGTTATGGTAAAGATAAAGCCAGATCACATGTAGATCTACTAGGTCCTGTTATGAATATTGCAGCAAAGGTCCAAAATAAAGCAAAGCCACAACAAATTATGATTGGGGAAGATATTTACAACAAAATCCATCCAACTTCGCAAAAAAACTTTGAATTGAAAGTTTGGGATGAAGGTGGTTGGAATTATCGTAACAGGCATACTGGAAAATTATATCCTGTCTATGAATCAAAAACTAAACTGTAAAATTTTCAGGACATTCAACATGTTCATAGTGATGCTCAGAAAACTGCTCTTCAATTACATACATTACAATTTTATGTAATTCGTTATCACTGATGTGTTTTCTACACTTCATACACATTTTTTCACTGTTGAATTTCATGTCTGATTCAAATATTTAGATCGCTATAATGATCGGAGATCAGAACAATTTGATTAACGATCAGAACAATTTGATTAAAATGGAAATCATGTGAGTAAATACTACTAATTCTCCTGAATAAACTAAAAATAGAGTTGAATGGATAGAATCAATATGGAAGATTTGAGAGTTAGGAAGGATAAGGAATTTCCACATAATGTTTCAACTGATGGAATTAGATATCCACCAAACAGTGCCCCACCATTAGGAATTAATCATGCACAGAAAATTAAAGGTGAATTTTCAGCTAAAGGTGCTTCAATGTTGCCAAAACTACAAGATTTTAATCAAATGTTCAGAGATAGGGCAAATTCATTAATTAAAATGAATACAAGTGTTCTTCCACCTGGTCATCCACTATTTTCAAGAGAAAACTCACTTCTAACATTAAAAGAGGAAAATGATAAACTACTAAAAGAGAATCTAGAGTTGAAAAAACAACTAGATGCAAAATCTAATAAAAAATAACCAAACTAAACAACAAATTTCATATATTTCTTGAAAATTTTCTTCAAAAATAATATTTCCTCATCATTCAAATCTATAGACGAATCAGTTTGTATTTTTTCGGAGATATTGATTAAAAAAAATCTCTCTTTGCTTTCAAAATAATCTTTTGCACTTGACCCTTGAATTTTACATATATCATTCAAAATTTTGATGTTATCCATAACT
Source organism: Candidatus Nitrosopelagicus sp. (assembly GCA_022450565.1). Lineage (GTDB taxonomy): Archaea > Thermoproteota > Nitrososphaeria > Nitrososphaerales > Nitrosopumilaceae > Nitrosopelagicus. Next base: position 7,748 of record JAKUOP010000026.1, read on the forward strand.
CACTTCTTTATCCCGATATACTCTGATTTGTCGACTTGTTTATTAATTGACAATTTTGCCTTATAATATGCAAAAATCAAATATTGGTAAATGGAATACAAAAATGCAGAAATATAGGGATAAATGCAAAAAAATTTCTAGTACTTCTAAATCAATTCGTTATGTTGGAATAATTAATTCGCATGGTAGGACTCTAGCAGGAAAAATAAACTCTGGAACAAAACCACTGTTCTCACCAAATCAGGTTCGTGATGAATTTTTTGCTATTGCCACATCTGTTAAGCTCAGAAAAAAATCATTATCTGCAATAGGTGAAGTAAACTATATGCTTTTTAATCACAGAAAAATTGTCATACTGTTATTCCACAGCAAAGATGTGGTGTACTACATTACATTTGGTCCAAAATCAATTCCAAGTAAATTGTTAATTGAAAAAATTAGAAAAATATCTACTGAGGAGTAAATCCTACATACCCACCAGTTTGTTCATGTTTTTCACTTGAAAAATTAGGTTCAAAAAGTGAAATCATATAATCGTCAGGATCTAAGACAATTGCATTTTTTCCAGCTTCGCGCTCTTGTATATCACGATAAATTTTAACATTTTTTGATTTTAATTCTTCTATTGCTGAATTCAGATCACCAACTGTTAGACCAATCAACACTCCATTATCAATAGATGTGCCCGTATGAGGTGCAGTGATTGATGCTGGGTGTAGACTTAACATAGCACCAGTAGTTCCTAAATCAACCCAGTTCCTTCTCTCATTTTTTATTGGCATACCTAAAGTTTCATTATAAAATTTGATGGAAGTATCCAAGTCTTTCACGGCTAAAATAACATTCCCGATTCTCTTGATATTCATAACAACCCTTTTGAAGCAAGCGTTAAATCTTTTACTGAACTTCAATCATAGTTTCAGTACGTTCTACTCCTGAAATTAATTGAATTTCAGTTGTAATGTCTTTTATTTCAGATAATATTTTTACGTCAATTACCGCAACTGCGTCAAACTGACCACTTACAGGAAAAGAATCTGAAATTTTATTGATTTTACGTAATCGTGCTGCGATTAGTTTTTTGGGCGATTTAACCAGTATAATTGCTCTTACCAACCTAAATCTACCTCCACTTCAATCAGTGTTTCAGTTGAAACAATCTCATTGATGTTTTTTAAATCTATTACAATTTTATTGATATCAGTTATATTAGTACTCAAGATAACACAAATATCTGCCCTACCAGACACAACCATAATATCTTTTGATACTCTTCTTTTTCTCTTTAAAATTTTAAGAACCTTATCAACTTGGCCCGGTTCAACTCTTATCATACATAGTGCTTTCATTTCATATTATAGACATTAGATGCATATCAGGTTTACTAATCTGAAGCTTCTTGCGACCTTGCTTCTTCTAAGTATGCCTTTCTCTCTTCATTCACTAATGATTTGTCAACATCGAAGTCATCGTCAACAATTACAATTCCCGAATCTAGTCCCTCATCATTAGTTGCTTTTGGTTTACGTTTCTTACCAGTTTTTTTAGTTTTACTAGATTTACTAGATTTTTTTACGGTTGAAGTTTTTTTTGCTACGGCCTTCTTTTTTACCAAATTAATCGAAAAAAACTAGTATTCCATGTATTAAAACATTCTGTTATGGCAAAAAATATGAATAAATGCCGAGGGCGAGATTTGAACGCGCGACAGCCACGTCTTCAGCGTGGTGCTCTCCCAGGCTGAGCTACCTCGGCATACCAGAAATCAAATCAATTCGAATAAAACCGTTTTTATGGCTTCCAAACAACGTCTGGAACATTTTTTGTTTTATTAGTCACTCTTGCTAAAACAAAAAGAAGATCAGATAATCTATTCAAATAAACTGATGATGGCTTTGTGATCTCTTCATTTTGTGATAATGCAACCACATGAGTTTCTGCACGTCTGGCAACTGTTCTAGATAGATGTAAAACTGATGCCGATAAGGTCCCTCCAGGTAGAATAAAACTATTCAATTCGTCTAATTCTGTCTCAAACGCGTCAATAGTTTTTTCTAGAAATTCAACCATTTTTTCGGTTGTTCTAATCTTGGTATTAGACATATCAGGGTTAGCCAAATCAGAGCCAACAATAAAGAGGTCATTTTGAATTCTAACTAGCACGTCTTTAATCTTGGAGTCAATATCCAAAGAAATTGCGATTCCTAGCGTGGAATTTAATTCGTCAATTGTACCATATGACATAATTCTCGCATTTGACTTCCAAACTCGCGTATTATCAAATAATGAGGTCTTTCCTTCATCACCTGTTTTTGTGTAAATCTTCAATAGTTAAATTCAGTTTCTGTGTTTATTAAGATATAGTTAAATTTTGAATATTATAATAGATGATGATTTTATGATAGAAAAAAATATCGAATTATTAAATGAGGCAAATAAATTATTCCTAAAAAAATTATTTAGAGATTCAATACCACTATATGATGAAATATTAAAATCAGAGCCAGAAAATATTGATGTAATTAATAACAAAGGCTATGCACTAAGTAAAATGAAAAATTATGATGACGCAATATCATGTTATGATAAAGGATTGGAGATAAAACCAACTGAAAAATGCTTGTTAATAAATAAAATTTCTTCATTAAGAAAAAAAGGGAAATTTGAAGATGCGTTAGAATTATGTAATTTGGTTTTAGAAGATAATGCGTCTGAAAATGTTGCATTATATCACAAACTTCGTATTTTGTATTCAATGAAGAAGTTTCAGGAATCAATTAACATCTGTAATGAACTATTGAAGTCATATCCCGATAATGGAGACGTATTATTTGACAAATCATGCAATCATGCAGCACTTGGTGAAGTTTCGGCTTGTATGTTAAATTTGAAATTAGCAATTGGTATATCTAATAAATTTAAAATCAATGCAAAAAAGAATAATGTGTTTGAATCATTAAAAGATCAAGATGTATTTCTAGAACTAGTCAAATAATGAGGTTTTTTAATGGTAGCATTTTATGCAAATCATGGAAAAATCAAAATGTCCTTACTGTGAGTCAGAATTTGATTCAAATGAAGATCTCTCAAGACACATTGACAGGATTCATGGTGACTCAGGCTTATTAGAAGGAGCCAGTAGAAAATCTTAAGTTGATTTCAGATTTCTTTTTTCAAATTGCTGGATTAAAGAATCTTCCAAGAACTGGATGGAAGGTGAAACTAAACGTGGAAAATTCTGAATCCGTAGCAGAACATTCCTACATGATGTCAGTAATGGCTATGGTATTGTCAGACATTAAGGAACTTAACACTGAAAAAATTCTTAAAATGTCAATACTGCATGACTGGGCTGAATCAAAAATTGGTGATTTCATGCCTGATGAAATATCGAGTGAAAAAAAAACAGAACTGGAAGAATATGCAATGAGCGAAATTTTAGATGATCTCCCATCAAAAATTAAAAATGATTACTACGATATCTGGAATGATTACAAGGATATTTCCTCAAAAGAGGCAAAGTTTGTTCATGAATTAGACAGGTTAGAAATGGCCCTACAGGGCAAAATTTATGAAAAAGAAGACGACCCTGAGAAAATTAAACCGTTCCTAACTACTGCTGTTGAGCAAATCATGGATGACGACCTGAAAAAAATCCTTATAGAAATTCTACAGAAAACTTAGATTGTACTGTTATGATAAAATAGTTAATTGTCTGAAGAAAAAGATGAATTAATCAAGGCACAAAATGAAGTGATAGGGGTATTATTTGAAATCATTAAACGATTTCAGACAAATAATGATTTAACCGATGAATATCTTAAACTGTCAATCAAAGAAAAAATAGAATCAGATAACGAACGATTGGAAGCAATAACTAAAGAAAGAGATGAAAACGCAAATATTATTGCAAGACTCTTGGAAAAACTAGAAACATAGGAAATTACTCACCACAACTGCACGAGTCATTGTCTGAAACCATGCGGAATTTGTTATTCTGTTCATATCTTGTTTGCTGATAGTGTGATATGTTAGTTATTCTGTTTCGAACTAACTTGTTCTTCCAACTTCCCTCGTTTTCAAACCATGACTCAATTTCATCTACATCATATGTTTCTCCATCTTCATTAATCTCCCTGAAAATCTGTTTGATGAATGATTCATCGTCAGCAGACAGGTGGTTTTTATTTTTAATTCTTGTCGTAATTTCATTTAATCTCATTATTGTTGTGTTTAGTAACGGCATACGATTGGTAGTTTTATTAAGAATATATTGATTTAACAAATATGCAGTATTTCCAAGCATTAAAAATTGGTCAAAAAAGGGTCGAATCGTCAAGATCATATCTTAATTCTATATCAAACGACAGGGCAATGCCCGCACTTGCCCTACGGGACAATAAATCAAACATCTGGGAGCCAGTAGGGGAAGAAAACTTGTATGCGATAGTAGATGAATCGTCTGGATTCGTTCTCACTGACTCTAGTGGGTACATTCTTGCATTATGCGATAAAAATGGAATATCAAAGGCAATTGTACAAGGATTGAGTCAGGAACAAAAAGACGAGATAGTCAAACTGCTCGAAAAAGACAACATTCCAGAGTATAAGGGTAAAGTTGCTTTACCTGTTTAATTTTATATTGCTGAGCTGATTTCTCATTAAAATGAACAAGTATCAAAAGGAAATCGAGGTAAGGGGACATCTGATAGATTCGATGATTCTTACGAAGATTTTCGATAATGTAATGGATTTGGATGGAAAGTTTGAGGTTACAAAAATTAAGGTTGGCAAGCTCAAAACTGATGAAAGTTTTGCAAAAATCAAAATAATTGGAAAAAACAAGAATCATCTAAACGAAATTTTAGAAACACTATACAGAGTTGGTGCTACATTAAAAACTCAAAAATCTGTAAAATTAAAATCTGCTCCAAAAAGCATGGTAATGCCAGAAAACTTCTACAGTACAACAAATAATCATACACAAGTTTTCCACAACAAGCGCTGGATCAAAGTAGACAACATGATGATGGACAAATGTATTGTAGTAAAGGCAAACAAGGCACAATGTGTCCCAGTTCGCGATGTAAAAAAAGGTGACAAAATAATCATTGGTGAAGATGGAGTAAAGGTAACACCACCAGAAAGGCCACGTGAAGGAATGAACATATTTCAGTTTATGGGAAGTGGTAGTTCTAGTGAAAGACCAACACAGCACATTGCAAGAAAAGTTGCTGAAGATATTAAATATACCAAAAAGAAAGGTGGAAAATTTGTCCTAGTTG
>JAKUOP010000027.1 GCA_022450565.1 Candidatus Nitrosopelagicus sp.
GAATTGATGTGATGAAGGCAAAAGTGGGCAATTTGAAATCAAGCGATATCATCGAACCATTGGCAGTTAAGGAACAGATTGTATCTGCAGCAACTGAGGCTGCTTGTATGATACTAAGAATTGACGATGTTATAGCAACTGCAAAATCAGCAGGTCCACCACCAGGAGCTGAAGGAGGAATGCCACCAGGAATGGGAGGCATGGGCGGTATGGGCGGAATGCCACCAGGAATGGGTATGCCTGATATGGGCGGAATGATGTAAGATTTCTAAAAAATTTTTTTACAAATAACTAAACGTCAAAATAAAGATAGAATTCATGAGGATGAGGTCTGATAGAAATCTCACGCTGATCCCTTCTTTCCAGATCAATTATTTTATCTAGAACAGGTGTGCTGAATATTGGCGATAGAAACTTTCTATCACTTTCCAATTCATCCAGTGCCCTTCCAAGATTTGCTGGCAATGTGTCGATTCCGCGTTTCTTTCTTTCTGCACGTGACATTTTGTAAATGTCCTCTTGAACTGGATCACCAGGTTCTAATTTTTTCTTTATTCCATCCAGACCTGCTGCTAGAACTGCAGAGAACACAAGGTATGGATTCGATGCAGGATCAGGAACACGGTATTCAATTCTTTTCATAAATGCGTATTTTTCACCTTTGAAATGAGCTGGAATTCTTATTGTTGCAGATCTGTTGCTTGAACTCCATGCAATGTAAACTGGTGCTTCGTAACCAGGAACTAGTCTGTGATAAGAATTTGTTGTCGGATTAGTAATTGCAGTAAGGGCTTTTGCATGAGACATTATGCCTCCACAGAAATAACGACCTGTTTGGCTTAATTCCAAGTCTTCATTTTCGTCAAAGAATGTATTTTTGTCATTTTTCCAAAGACTGACATTTGTATGCATACCAGAACCAGAATCCATTGAGATTGGTTTTGGCATCATGGTTGCAACCTTTCCAAACTTTTGTGCGATGTTTCTTACAACATATTTGTAAGACTGTGCACCATCTGCAGAATTTGTCATGTAATCATATTTGATATCTATTTCACATTGTCCTGCTGTTGCAACTTCGTGGTGATGATTGTCACAAAGAATACCAAAACTGTTATTCAAAATATCAACACACTCATTTCTGAATGGAGTTAGTGTATCTGAAGGAGTACTAGGATAGTAACCTTCCTGCAAACCCATAGGATAGCCAGTTCCTTCTTGACTCCATGGTGCTTCAACCGAATCAATTGAATATGACTGACCTTTGTATGGTGTTAATACATCCCAATGTACTTTATCAAAAACAAAGAATTCTACTTCAGGTCCCCATGTACTATGATCAAATCCTTGTGTTGTAACGTATTTTTCAGCTTTTTGGCAAATTCCTCTGGGATCATTTTCAAGCCTTCCTCTACCTCCTCCCCAGTAAACATCACAAAGAAGTCTTGCAGTCTTTTTGTCTTCAATCCAAGGAATTACTGCAAATGTACTTGGGTCTGGCTTCAAAATTAGATCAGAATCATGTATACTAGTAAAACCAACAATTGAAGATCCATCTAGTTTAGGCAGACCGTCTTCCATCTGTTCAGGCGTAAATGTGTCTGCCGAGATCGTGGTGTGATGGAATCTGCCTGGCAGGCTTGTAAATTGAAGATCAATAAACTTAATCCCCTCGTGCTTTATTCTGGCAAATACCTCATCAGATGAATATTTGACATGTGTTGCTTTTCCACCAATTACTTTGTACGGCATTTAATTTCGACAAACTAAAAGAATTAAACGTGCCATTTAAGATTAACTAGATACAAATGTCTGACACTGAAATTTTCGATCTGAGTGCAATATACAGAATTGCCCTAAGTGAAATTGAAAATGGCGACATTCAGAAGATAAATCCAGAATTTTACATAGCCCTATCACAATTTATTGGAAAACTAAAATCTGAAGAATATAGTGGGGTAGAGGCAAAGATCAAAAATGAGATTGTTGAAAAAACGAGTACATTAGCACAATTAATAATGAAAACTCGTTTGGAAAAAGCAATTTCTGGAAATGTCCAAAAAACAGGTTTGATTGATGAAGAAAAATTTGTCATAGATTCAAATGACGAAATGCAGGAAAGGAACGAAATGATATTATCCAGTACACTAAATGGGAAAACCAAGGTTTTAGAATCTATTTCCAAAAATAATAAAATAAAACCTGTTTCTATTAGATTTTTAAAAGATGTTGAAGAATTTGTTGGTGCTGATTCAGAAAAATACGGTTCATTCAAGCCAGAGGACATTGCAACAATACCTAATGAAAATGCCCAAGAATTAATTACAAAAAAACTTGCAGTTAAGATCCACCTAGAAAAATAAGAAGAAAATGTCTCATCCAGGCTCAGTAGATATTATAGATTTTATTCTGCTAACAATTTATCCCGTAGGTGCATTGTTTATTATAGAAATATTTAGCAGGACCGTAAACAGAAAGAGGCAAATCATTCCATCTTGGATTAAACTCTCAGTACAAGGAATTACTATGATAGGTTTTGCTTTTGCATATACGATTTTTATTTCTTTGATTACTACCAGTTCGGACGAACACATTTTTGCGGAACCACATTGGTTATCAGCATTTGTTTTGTTAGCGTTGTCTGTAACGTTATTTTATCAGGCACGTCGTTCTAAGCAAGATCCAACAAAATCAGATTATTAGAGTTATTTGAATTTTCGAAAAAATTTTTTCAATCCAGATGAATTTGGCCCTCCATCTCTAATTACCCCACGCTGACCAAATTTTTTTGCTCTAATCTGTGTTAATTTTACACATCTATGATCTTCTGGTAGCCTATGTTCTGCACAGAAAGGATCTTTGCAGTAATTGCATTCGAAAGGTATGTCAACCATATCGCCACAATACGCACATTTTTCTGGAAGCATAATACATGTATGTTTTTTCATCTAATAAATTTACAACGTCTTCTAAAAGACGAAAACACATTTACACCCAAAAATTTGCTTTAGATCAGTTTTGATACAAGATAAGGTTGTAGTAATCACTGGTGGTTCTAGCGGAATTGGCTATTCAACTGCAAAGGCACTTGCAAAAAAAGGAGCAAAGATAGTTGCTGGTGCAAGAAGATTAGACAGACTAGAAACACTACAGAAAGAAATAACTGATGATGGTGGAGAAATAACCATCTGTGAAACTGATGTAACCAAAAAATCCGATTGTGATAATTTGGTAAAACAGGCAATTGACAAGTATGGAACTGTAGATGTTTTAGTGAATAATGCCGGCTTGATGCCTCTTAGTTTTGTAAAATCCCTGAAAATTGATGAATGGGATAGAATGGTGGATGTGAATATCAAAGGTGTGTTGTATTCTACTGCAGCAGTTGTACCTACAATGGTTGAGAAAAAATCAGGTCATATAATCAACATTTCATCTGTAGCAGGAAGAATTGTCTTCCCAGCTGGAAGTGTTTACTGTGCAACAAAGCACGCAGTAACTGCATTCTCAGAAGGTCTAAGACAAGAACTTAGTGTAAGAAAAAACATTCGAGTTACCAGTATAGAGCCTGGAGTTGTACAGACTGAATTAACAAACACCATCACTGAAGAATCCCTACAAGCATTTGTAGAAAAACACAAAGAAATGGAAGGATTACAAGCCGAAGATATCTCAGATGCAATAATCTTTGCAATCGATGCACCAAATCACATGAACGTAAATGAAATTCTAATCAGACCAACTGCACAAGAAGTTTAACTTTTCTTTTCTTTTTCCCTATTCATATGTCCTAACAACGCTTTGATCTCTTTGCCCATGTCGTTTGGATCTTTTTCCAAATCTAATTTCTCCACTAACTTTTCTTTCAATCCACCATCTTCTAACTCAATTCGTCTTTTTTCTATACAGTCTAAATGATCACTGCCAGTACCAGAGATTTTTTTGCAAATTGAACAAATTTTCATAGTATTATTTTGTGATACCACGATTTAATTATTTCATAACTGGTAAAATTTTTCAGGGGTCGTCGTCTAGTATGGCTATGATGCCAGCCTGGGGTGCTGGAGGTCGGAGGTTCAAATCCTCCCGATCCCATTATCCAATAGCGTTAATCCTTTGATTTTTCCAAATGTACCAACAAGCAATGCTTCTGTTTGGTTTCCACCGTGCAGCAAACTTTTCCACCGTTTTTGGGTCAGGCAGTTTTTTTAACGAGAATAATTCCATTATTCCTTTTTTAATTCCCAAATCATCAACCGGCAAAATATCTTTTCTTTGCAAGCAAAACATTAGATAAATTTGCGCAGTCCAATTACCAATTCCCTTAATCTTTGTTAATTCTTCAGTAACTTGCTCATCGTCCAGTTTTGCAATATTAGCAAACATGATCTCTTTTTTTAGAACCTGCTTTGATAAGCCCTTGATATAATTAATTTTTGTGCCTGACAATCCTGCATATTTTAATTTCTTATTAGATGTTACAGCGACTTGCTTTGCTGTTGGAAATTTCCCATAGATCTTTAGAAATCTCTTTGTAATTGCAGTGGCTGAAGCCTCGGATAATTGTTGGTAGATTATTGCCTCAACCAGAGTTTGGTATGGGTTTTTTGTAATTCTCATTGTGCACGGACCAATCTTTTTCACTATAGATTCAAGTTTTTTGTCTTTAGACAAGGCAGATACTGCCTTCAAAAATTTTCCAGGTTTTTGTAATTTTAAACCAACAGTAATTTTTTCAAAATTTTCTAATGTTGGGTTTTTCTTATACTGCCTAATTAGATTGATAATCTTTGTTTTTGAAGGCAATTTTATTTTTTTTTGAACGATTTTGGCCAAACCAGTTCCAATGAATATTGCTTGTGCTGCACCAGACACATTTGATGTCTTTCTATCGATGCTAGAACTCTCAAAATCAATTATTGTGTTTCTGTTTTTTTGAATAATCACATGCTTATCGATGGTACTTAATTCTCCATGATCCAACCCCGCATCGTCTAAAAGATAACACTCTCTCAAAATATTGTTGAGTACAGAACGCATTTCTTCAGATTTTGTTTCAGACTTTTTTGCCCAATCAATAATCTTTTCACCATCCACATATTCCATCACCAAAAAATTTTTTGAGTTTTTGATAAACCTTGGACCAATACCACTTTTGTTCGCAATCTTTAGTAATTTCGCTTCATTTGACATATTTTTTCTTGGAGAATCAATTCTTCTAATCTTTAATGCCACCAACCCACCATCTTTTTTGGCAAGAACAACCATTCCAACATACCCTTTTCCAAGAATTTGACACCTCTCAATTTGCAGTGGTCCAGTAAAAGATACGTGAGAAACTCCTAGTTTTTCCAATTCCATTATTCTCTTTTTAATTTCTGAATCTTTTGGCTTAGGAAATGCAAGTATTTTCTTGTAAGGTTCCTTTGTAAAGACACTAATTGATTGAAAACGCTGTATCATCTGTAGTTAACAGTCTTGAAATGCTCTTTTTAACAGATATGTTTTGTTTGTCTTTCCCAGTCGAAATTTTAAATCCTGTCTTAAAATCGACCCTTAGACCTTTTGGAATACCTGATTCACCAATGTGATTTTTAATTAAATCATTCAGAAATGACTTTGCATTTTCATACCTTCTGGTTTGTAACGATTGCAGCTTTCCATACTTGTCTGTCCACATTAGTTTGGATTTTTTGGAATTAATGTTGATAAATTTACTGGAAAATTCACTAGAAAACACCTCAGGACCAGTCCTAATCTCATTTTTTGATATTATTATTGATTCTAGCAAAAATATTAGGCTAGCATTATTCTCGTCATATGCAAGTGAATCGTTTCGAAGAACATTAAACCCTTCTTTATTCATTTGAGACTCAATCGAATTTGCCGCTCTTTTTATTTGGCCATAAATTATATCATCACTTCTCTTTTTGTATTTGAAATTTATTACCAGCATGTTCTTTGCAAATTCTTTTGGAACACTGAGTTTGGATTTTTCTTTAAAGTATGAAACTGAATTTTTCTTTAAGAAGTTTCTAGCAATCAAAATGAAGTTTGTGACATTTTCAATTGATATTGCTGCACCAAGATTTCTATTCCTATCAATCGGATCGATTAATACCATAGGTGATTCGAACTTTCTTGGAGACTCGCCTATCATCTCATTGTTTTGTAGTTTGGCTATTTTCTTGAGAACTTTTTCAAAGCTTCCTAGATAGTAAACTAAAACCTCACAGACATAACCGCTAAATCCTTGCTTGGCAATTTCAGCCCCATACATGCTATTTTTTTCTAAAAAACATTTGAGAACTCTAATATCATCCTTCATGAGTCCCGTTAGTTTTTCACTCATGAATTCAGTATGAAATGTTGATCTGTCTGCAGCACTTTTCCACTCACCTTTTTTGACATCATAGCAGGGAACCACATTTACTCCCACATCATCAATATTTGCTTCAACAAATGGATGTTCGGAGTATCTTACATACGGTTTGAATTTTTTAAGCGAATCAAATCCAATCTTCCTGCCAATTTTTTCAAAGTTTTTTTCTGTTGTTGTTTTTTTAAATTTTACAAAAATATCAATATCAATTTTTCCTCGCGTCCAGGTTTCTTTAGCATATGAGCCGCCAAAATGCACTGATACAACCGATTTTTGTTTTTCAGCTTCATTACTAACCAAACTAAAAACTTGATTTGCAATTTTATCAACTTTTTTCCTTTGTTTGTCATTTGGAATCGCAATCTCTTTTGCTTTTTTTAAAATGTTATTTTTCATTTCCATTAACCTCCAGTAAATCTGAATATTCTGGTCCTTTTGGACTTAAAATGCTTCTTTTTAATTTAATTTTTGTTATTGCTTGAGTTCCGAATTCAACCGTTTCATATTCTTTCATGCGTAACGATATGTCACCTATACGGTGCTTTATTCTAAAAACTGTCAAATGCGGCTTGAATTTTTTATCTTTTTGAAAACCCAACGAGCCTAATTTTATTCCTATTTCATCAGCTATTTCGGCTAGTTTTCCCGCCCCGTCCTCACCAGTTCCAATCCAAATCACTCTAGGATTTTTCAAATTTGGAAAACCGCCTATTCCTTTTAATGATAAATTAAAGCGTGAAAATGTAATTTTCCTTAACTGGTCTTTTACCATTTCACATTGCTCTTCATTAATTTCGCCTAGGAATTGTAAAGTAAAATGAATTTGGTTAATTTTGATAGGTTTTGCATCAATATCAAACTCTTCTTGAAATTTTTGAATTTTCTCTAGTATACTTGTATCAGAAATTTCAACTGCAACAAATGTTCTCATAGAAAACAAATTGTTTCTAATTATTTATCGCTACCTTCATAGACTAGTCATTCAAAAACAATCTGTGTCAAAATTAGTAGTGTGTTTAACTGGAATGCCAGGTGCTGGCAAGTCAACCATTGTTTCAAAATTGAAAGAACAAGGATATGAGACATTTAATCTTGGAGATGGAGTTAGAGATGAGGCCAAAAGGCAAAACTTGGAACCATCAGGTGAAAATTTAGGAAAAATAATGTTAGAACTACGTCAAATAAATGGACCTGGTGCAGTTGCAGAATTACTCAAAGACTCGATACAAAAATCTTCTCATGAAATCATAATCATTGATGGAGTTCGTTCCATACATGAGATTAATGTTCTAAAACAAACTGGAATTGTTAAATTATTAGCAGTTAAAGCATCGTCTGAAACAAGATTTAATTTTCTAAGTGAGCGCAAAAGATCGGATGATCCTTTAACAAGAGAAAAATTTGAAGAGCGTGATAATCGCGAAATAGGAGTAGGACTAGAAGAAATAATAGAACTTTCTGATGAATCAATTGAAAACAATAATGTAACAATTGAACAAATGGTTGACTCTGCCATCAAAATTTTCCAAAAATGGGTAGAGAAATGAATGAAAAAATTACAATTCAAGTTTTTTGTGAAATTAATCCTTCCGAAGATCTAGAAAAAATTAAAACATCAACTTTTAATTTATTTCCAGATTTAAAAATTAAAATTCAAGAAAATCGTTTATCAGGCAGTTCTAATAATATTGAATTATTATCAAAAGTAATAAAATCAATAAAAAATAGGCAAACCATCAATGTGTTATCACGTATAATGAAATCAAATATGGCAGAAAATTCAACGTGGTTTTATCTTAACAAGCAGGCTGCTTTTGTGGATGTTGTTGCACTATGCAATGAGGCAGATGAATCTGCTTTGGGTCCAATTAAGATTGTTCTAAATTCTAACAATATTGAAGAAATAATAGAAAATCTGGCTTCTGACTAATTCACGCCTGAACAGGTCAAAAAATCTATCTAAATTGATAATTTTTTTTAAGTTTTGATATAAAATTCAAATTTTTGAAAATTTTGTTATGAAAATACAACTTGCAATAGTCGGCATCGTACTCATAGCAGGAGGAATTTTGTTCTTTCCGCAGACAGTAGAACAGCTTCCAGAAGGCTCTAATGTTTTTAGTGCGTTAGTGGAAGACATTATGAGTATAAAAGAATACAATTCCAATACGGAGCAAGTAGGTGATACTCTTTACGATGTTGGAACAGAAGTTGGAGATAAACTAACTGATGTTGCCATAACAGTAGAGGATTCAATAAGTGATATGGAACTCTCTCCAAACAAAATATTGAATCTAGAAGGATAGCTACTTCAAAATATTAACTTCTAACAAGTCTTTAGCAGCTATAGTGTTATCATGAATTTTTTTAGCTTCTTCCAACAAAACAGATTCATCATTGTATCTAGCAGAAAAATGTGTTAAAATTAATGTTGACACATTAGCTTTCTCAGCAAGTTCTGCTGCTTCTTTTGCTGTTGAATGATTAGCTTCCACGGCCTTATCCTTTAATTCATCAGCAAATGTTGAATCGAAACTAAGATAATCACAATTTTTGAAGAATTCAACCAGCTCATCTGTTGGTCTTGTATCACCAGACACCCCAATTTTCCTTCCAGGTCGTCTTTTTCCAGTGACTTGTGACGAAAAAATTTCTTTACCATCTATTTCTATTGAATTACCCATTTGTAACTCACGCCACAATTCTCCTTCTGGTATTTCTAATGCTTTTGCATTTTCGGGAAAGAATTTACCAGGTCTATCTTTTTCATCAAAACGAAATGAAAAGGCTGGAATTCCATGGTTGGCATCATTTGCAAAAACCGAATAATCTTTTTCGTCAACAATTAATCCCTCATTGACTCTTGAAATTAGAACAGGAAAAGATAACCCAAAATTTAAAATCTTAATGTTAGCTGCGATAAACTCATCAATTCCATCAGGTCCAAATATTTCAACAGATTCTGTTCTATTTTGTAAATTCATTGTTTGTAATAGACCAAGAATCCCAATGCAATGATCACCATGAAGATGTGTAACAAAAATTTTCATTTTTTTATTCCAAGGCAAACCTGATTTTAGATATGAAATTTGCGCACCTTCTCCCGCATCAAACATCAAAATTTCATTGTCCTTTACTAAACAAATACACGTTAAGCCTCTATCAGTAGTTGGCATAGCACCAGATGTTCCCAAAAAAACTAGTTTCATAACATCAAACTCACAAAAGGGATTCTGCTAATATCTTAGATACATCAACCTTGGATGAATTACTAGGTATAGTGTTTGTACTGATAATTTGTGTAACTCCTGCCTGTTTGATTTTCTTTTCCGCACCATTTACAAATAATCCATGTGTACATGCAACATAAACACGTCTGCATTTCTGTTTCTTTAGAAACTGCGTTGCTTTGATTATACTTCCTCCAGTACTTATCATATCATCAACTAGAATCAGATCTCGATCTTTAACTGAGGCTTTTGTTGTAATAATATTGATTTTACCTGTTTTTCTGTCTCTATGTTTTTTTAATGCAATAAAATCAGTTTTTAAGGCATCTGCAAATTCACCAGCTCTTTCTTTTCCACCTTGATCTGGCGATACTACAAGAGGATCTTTTAATTTTAGTTTTTTAATATAATTTGCTAAATTAGATACTACACTCACATTTTCTGAGGAAATTCCAAGTTGTTTCAAAGCTAATTTACTATGTATGTCAACAACAATGACTTTTTTTGTACCTACTGATTTTAGCATCTTACCAATTACTGAAACTGTAACTACCTCACCATCCAGAAATTCTCTATCCTGTCTTGCATATCCCAAATATGGAATTACTGCATAAATTTTCGAGGAATATTTTCTTGCTTGTGAAATGATAGAAAGTAAGTGTAAAAGATTTGAATCAACAGGAGGAAATGTTGATTGGACCACAACTATGATTTTCTTCTTTGGGATTTTCTTTATTGTTATTTTGCTTTCTCCATCAGGAAACGTGCGTGTTGAAGTATTCACATAGCCAGCTTTGAGTTTTTTTGCTATTTTCCTAGCCAATCCTTGAGAAGAATTACCTCCAATTACCACATATTTTGACAATGAATCATCGAGTCAAAACGGATTCTTAAGTTTTCGTAGACATCAAAAATGCTTAGAAA
>JAKUOP010000028.1 GCA_022450565.1 Candidatus Nitrosopelagicus sp.
TTGTTGCATTTAGGTGGTAACATGTTGTTCTTGTGGATCTTTGGTGACAACATTGAGGCAAGATTTGGAAAAATAAAATATCTTGGCATCTATTTATCTTGGGGAATAGGAGCTGGTTTAATCCACGTTATGGGTGATCCAGGGAGTGGAATTCCTGCGGTTGGTGCTTCAGGTGCAATCTCTGGAATACTAGGAGCATATCTTGTAATTTTTCCACGTGCAAGAGTTTTGACTTTTCTTATGTTGGGATTCTTTTGGAGAATGATACACATCAAAGCAATGTACTTTCTACCATTCTGGCTTATCTTTCAAAATTTGTTACCATTTTTCATAGGTGGGTTTGGTGTTGCAGGTGGTGGAGTTGCATATCTTGCACACATAGGTGGATTTGTTCTGGGTCTTGCAGTTGGATTCTTATACAAAAAATTACATAGATCTGATTTTACTTATGGCACAAGATATGGCTATAGAGACGACTGGAGATAATTACAAAAATTAAATTAGTGATGTTCCAAGTTCATGTATGCCATACATACAGGTATCACTTTATCCTGGTCGTTCTGACGAACAAAAACAGGATTTTGCAAGACAGGTAACAAAATCTGCAGTTGAAATTCTCAAAACAAAAGAGGAACATGTAATTGTAGTTTTTGATGAGAATCCAAAAGAGAATTGGTTTCTAGCTGGAAATCAACTCTAAACTATCTTTTTATTTTCATTTTATTTACAAATCTTATGTCAAAGATTGCACTTGTACAGTTCAAAGCATCAACTGAAAAGAAAAAAAACCTTCCAAAAATTTTAGACTATATCAGACAGGCAGCAAAAAATCACGCAGACATGTGTACATTTCCAGAATATATGATGTTTTACACACCCTCAACACAATCAGCAAAACAATTAGCACAACAAGCTGAAACAATCAAAGGTGATTTTGTTTCAGCTGTTGCAAAATGTGCTAAAGAGAATTCTATTAGTGTTGTAGGAACAATGTATGAAAAAAGTAGAAAAAAGGACAGAGTATACGATACATCATTTATTGTAAATAAAAATGGTAAAGTTATTGGAAAGTATAGAAAAATTCATCTCTATGATGCTTTAGGTTTTAAAGAATCATCCAAGATGTCACCTGGTTCATTAATTCCTATGCCAACAAAAACTTCTGTTGGAAAACTAGGAATGATGATTTGTTATGATTTAAGATTCCCTGAAATGTCACGAGCATTAGCTTCTGCAGGCACAGAAATACTTGTAGCACCGTCAGCATGGGTTAACGGTCCTATGAAGGAGGAACATTGGATAACATTAAACAAATCACGTGCAATTGAAAATGGATGTTATGTTATCGCACCAGATCATTTAGGTCATGTTTACTCTGGGAGAAGTCTTGCAGTTGATCCCTACGGTAGAATACTTCTTGATATGAAGAAGCGGCAAGGAATTGGTTACGTTAACATTTCATTAGAAAATGTTCATAAGACTAGAAAGAAACTTCCATTATTAAAAAACCGTAGAACAGATATCTATTCAAACTTTAAACTTTAGATTTTCTACTATTGCATTTTATATTTGCACATTGTTTCTGCCATTTTTGTTTTCTACTAAATCTAAAAAATATAGTAGGCCATGAACAAACCTCACATTTGATTTTTGTTCCTTTAATCATTGCTTTTTGTAAAAGTGGTGACGATGCTTTGCAACCATTGTAATAGTTGGTACACCCAATGAATTTTTTTTTTGTTGTATGAGATTTTATTATTACAAGTTCTCCTGATTTACATTCAGGACATTCTACAAGACCATCTTTAGGAGAATTTGTACCTAAAATTACAAATTTTTTCTTTTTTGCAGACCATGAAAGAAATCCATTAGTATCAAGATATTGAGTTATTTCTGTTTTAAATGATTTAATATTATTTTTTGTTAGCTTGACAGAATCTCTTTTTCTGGTTTTCATATTTGCAACTTTAACTTGCTTAATTTGTTGTTTCATATCTTATTTTCTATTCTACCTTAATCAAATTATTTGCATAATTTTTATACTCGATTTGTCAGCAAAATTTGTGGAAAACGTCTGTGTGTTAGGTGCTGGTAGTACAAAATATGGAAAATTAGACGATAGTATATCTGATATAACAATCCAAGCATCAGCTGCTGCAATTGAAAACGCTGGTATTGAACCTAAAGAAATCAAAGCGGGTTACATTTCAAATGTTTTTGGTGTCGCAGATAAACAAGTTCACTTAGGTCCTGTTGTAATGAGTAATCTAGGAATTTCTGAAAGACCATCACTGTCAATAGAATCTGCATGTGGAAGTGGTTCTGTTTCATTTAGAGAAGCATATGCAAATGTTGCAGCAGGATTCTATGACGCAGTACTTGTGACTGGTGTAGAAAAAGTTACTCATACTGGTACAGAATGGACTACAACTTACTTTTCTTATTGCTCTGATTTTTTCTATGAAGGTCAAGCAGGCGCATCGTTTCCTGGATTATTTGCATCAATGGCAAGAGCATATCTTAATGAATTTGATGCAACAGAAGAAGATCTTGCAAGCGTTGCAGTAAAAAATCATGATAATGGTTTATCAAATCCAAAAGCACATCTTAGAAGAAAAATTACTATTGATGATGTAATGAATTCGGCAGTTGTCGCCAGCCCTTTGAAACTTTTTGACTGCTGTCCTTTTTCTGATGGAGCAAGTTCTGTAGTTATTTGTAACGAACAGTTTGCAAAAGATCACTCAAAAGATTATGTTAAAGTAATTGGTTCAGGTCGTGGTGGTTCACCTGCTGCACTTCAAGGACGTGAACATTTAACAACCATTCCTAGCACTAAGCTTGCAGCTGCAGATGCATATAAGATGGCAGGAATTACAGCAAACGACGTAGATTTTGCAGAAGTTCATGATTGTTTTACTGTAGCTGAAGTAGTTGACACTGAAGATTTAGGTTTCTTTGAAAAAGGAAAAGGTGCACAAGCTGCACGTAACGGTGAAACCAAACTTAACGGTTCAATTCCAATTAACCCATCAGGCGGACTAAAATCAAAAGGACATCCAATAGGTGCTACTGGTGTTGGTCAAGTGGTTGAAGTTTTTGAGCAACTAACAGGCAAATCAGGTGAACGTACTGTTAACGATGCAAAAATAGGCTTAACACAGAATTTTGGTGCAACAGGTGCTAGTTGTGCTGTTCATATCTTCCAAAGTGTGTAAATTGTCCGCAAAACCAGAATTTATTGAACAAGCCAAAAATGGTAACATTCTTGCAAGAAAGTGTACTAAATGTGGAGAACTACATCTTGCAACTGTATATTTTTGTAAAAAATGTGGTAACAAAGGCTTTGAAGACTCGGTAATTTCTGGAAAGGGTAAAATTGTAACATATACAATTATGACTGTTCCCCCGGAAGGATTTGAAGAATTTGCTCCATATGCATGGACAGTCATGGAATTAGATGGTGATTCTAGGCTCAGAATTTCTGGATTTTTGCCTAATATTGCAACACCAGAAGATCTTCCCATTGGTACACCAGCCGAAATTGCTGGATTTGATGAGCGAGGAATAGTTCTGAAAAAACAGTAGTTGAAATTATTGCAAATTTTTGTTCAATGTCTTGTCATTTTTAAATACTTACTATAACAATTTGTAATATGTCCGTAGAAATTGTTTGTGGAAAATGCGGTGAAAAAATTTCTGCAATGAAGATGTTAAAGTCTGTTAAAGATGTTTTGAAACATTATGATAACAAATGTCCTAAATGTGGGCAAAAACTTTCTACTACTCAATTTTCCCTTGACATTGAAGAGAATAAATCATAACGATCAGAATAGGCTAGTGACAACAACTCTTAATAGTTAATTTTTTTTTACAAAGTCTTATGGGAAAGGATGAGGAAGCAGAATTTGAAGAAGAGTTAGATTTAGACTCTGCAGGTATGGACGATGACGATGACGACCTAGTTTTGGATGCTGATGCAAAAGATGGTGGCGGTCTTTTACAATCTACATCAAAACGTGTAAGAATGATATTTTCCGTTATGGCAAGTCCCAACAGAATTGATATACTAAGAATCCTTAATTCAAAGGGTCCGTTGACCTATTCCGAATTAAAGTCATTAGCTGGATTTAAGTCAAAAAAAGAAAGTGGAAAATTTGCGTATCATCTTAGAAAACTTTTACGTCAATCATTAGTTGCTCTTAATAAATCTGAAAGACGATATACAATTACTAATTTGGGCAAATTGGTGTTGAGTCTTGCAAGACAAATTGAAGAACGCTCAATTATTGAAAGTGGGAAAATGTATGTACGAACATCTCATGACTCCATTGAAGAATTTAACTCTCATAAAATTATTCAGTCATTAGTGCGTGAAGGCAGTTTACCATTAGAATTATCACAAAAAATTACTGAAGAAGTTGAAAACCGCATATATAAATTTCAGACGACATATCTTACAGGTTCATTAATACGTGAAATGGTCAACAATGTACTCCTAGAACATAGCTATGAAGAATATAGAAATAAACTTGCACGTCTTGGAATGGCTGTCTATGATATACAAGAAATGTTTACTATTGTAGAAAATGTTCAAAATGGTGCAGAAGATATTCTATTTAAAACAGGTAAAAACGTCTTAGCAGAATATTTACTAACAAACACTCTCCCAAAAGACGTAGCAGACTCGCATCTATCAGGGGATTTACACATAACAAACCCAGGCATATGGTCACTTGTGCCTGATGTAGTATTTCTTAGCCTTAAGGAACTAATTGAGGAAGGATTACAGTTAGGAGGTAAATCTCTTGGCGTATCACGTGTTTCACAACCTAAAACGCTTGATGATCTGTCCATAATATTACCAATGATCCTTTCTTTGGTATCAAAAGAAGCTTCGCAAGAAATCATAATAGATGAGCTTCAAGCAGTGTTGGCAAAAACATCGAAGAATCTAGGTGACATTGAGAAAAGTTTACTTGATATTTTTAAATTATCTTCTACATCAATAAGTTACGACAAAACTTCTACAATTATATCATTTAGGCTTGTTCTATCAACAGATCCAAAAATTACCAAGGTAATACTTTCTGCATACAAATCATATCTAGAAATGACACCATTGTCAAAAATTGGATTAGTGATTGATTATGAGAAAGGTAAGATATCAGAGGTATCAGATATAATCTCTACAATTATTTCTCTTGGCGGTAATGTAATATTCTCAAAAGGTTCGTGTTCAACAAATGGAATACTTAAGGCAGAAGAAAAACACATTGGAACGTCAATTAAGCTTGGTTCAATAACAATTAATCTTCCACGTCTTGCATTCGAATCCAACAAAGATGAAACATACTTTAGAGCTAGACTTGCTTTATTGATAAAACCAGCAATTGACTCAATGGTTTTAAGAAAAAAAGATATCTCTGATCTAACAAGACGTGGAATAAATCCACTGCTTAGTAAAAATACGCAGTTCATGCAAAAAAACTCAATGTCATTAATTCTAAATCTTGTTGGACTAAAAGAGGCCGTCTTTAGCATACTTGGGCATAAGGATGATAAAGATGGACAAGAGATTCTCTATAAAGTTCTTCAAACTGCAGTTGATGTTGCATCAAAGAAAGGAAAAGAGGCAGGAGTAAATGTTACGATCTCTATGGTAGATACAGATGGTATTTCAAGATTTACTACGTTAGATAGTGAAAAATATGGTAAGAATTCTGTGCAAAATTCAACATCATCTGGATTATATTCACAGGGATTCTCAATTAATTCAACAAACTCAAGCGATCTTACACCAAAAAATGAACTTATTTCACAATATAGCAAAATATCGAAGATATTGAACGGAGGTTTACTTTTGAAGATTAATTTTGACAAAAAATCAAAGACTACAGAGTTAAAATCAGTAATTGAAAAGATGGGTTCGCTAACTTCGTCGTTTAAACCCATTCTTCATGTACCAGTATGTGGCAACTGCGGTTTTAAGGGTGATAAGCTAGTCGACAAATGCCCAACATGTAAATCACAATATATTCTGTAAAACGAAATTCGTTATTCTAAAATCAGGAAACACGATCAAACCAGAATTTTTTTTTATCACTATGAATACCCGATACAAGAAAAATTGTAGCGTTGTAAAAAAAATTTCAGCTCAACTAACAAATTAGTTTGCAAAGAAGATATATTCTTGACAATCTTAACCTCCTTTGAGGTTATAATATGGTTGAAAATTCACAGATAGAAAGTTCTATCGCCGAAATTCGAAAAAGAAATGGCAAAGTAACAAACTTTGAAAAAAATAAGATTACCAATGCGATCCACAAAGCATTAATGGCGACAAACCAAGATGATCGCGATCTAGCAGAAGAATTAACGAACGGTGTACTAGATAAGCTGATTACACAGGGTTTTTCGTCATCACATCCTCCAAGTGTTGAAGATATACAAGATATGGTTGAATCAACACTAATCGAACAAGGTCACAGTGAAATTGCAAAATCATATATCTTGTATAGACACGAGCGCAGGAAAATTCGTGACGATAAAATGAAGACGTTAAATACAGATAATCTTGATTCTGTTTCTAAGCAATTTGATCTTAATTGTCTTCGTGTCTTAGCATCACGTTATCTAATGAGAAATAATAAGAATGAAATTACTGAGAGTCCATCAGCAATGTTTGAAAGAGTTGCAATCCTAATTGGAATTGGTGATCTCTTACATGACAGCGAAATTTTTGTCAAGAACGGTAACACATCACAGAATACAGAAGAAGCAACAGAATATCTTACTAAACTTGATCACTTTGATTATAAATTTAAGATTGGTGAATACTATCTAAACAAATGGCACTTTAGAGGTCTCATTAATGGTTATGTAGATCTTGCAAAGAAAGGACAGATGAAAATCGGCTTTAAAGAACTCCTAACACAACTAGCTGGTAAAAAATTTAATATCTATTCTGAAAAAATAAATGAATATTATTCATTGATGATTAATCAAATCTTTTTACCAAACTCTCCGACAATGATGAACGCAGGTGGTCGGCTTGGTCAGTTGTCAGCATGTTTTGTTCTTGGAATGCCTGATGATATGGAAGGAATAATGAAATCAACATCAGACGCTGCTTTGATTTTCAAATCTGGTGGTGGTGTTGGAATTAATTATTCAGAGCTTAGAGAGGAAGGAGACATTGTAGCCTCAACATCAGGCGTGGCATCAGGTCCTGTATCATTCATGAACATAATTAATTCAGTTACAGAAGTTGTCAAGCAAGGTGGAAAGAGAAGAGGAGCTAACATGGGCATCATGGATGTTTGGCATCCTGACATTGAAAAATTCATTACAAACAAAACAGAACCAGGAATACTTGAGAACTTTAATGTTAGCGTAGGAATTTGGGAAGACTTTTGGAATGCATTAGTTAATTCAGAAGATGGTGCTTATACACTAAGAAGTACACGCGATAACTCTCCTGTAAGAGAAATAAATGCACATCACTTGATTGATTTAATTGCAAACTCAGCATGGAAAAGTGCTGAACCTGGATTAATTTTCTTTGATAAAATAAACGAGTATAATGTATTTGCAAAAGCAAGAGGTGGTCCACTAAAAGCAACTAATCCATGTGGTGAGCAAAGTCTCTATCCATACGAGTCATGCAATCTTGGTTCAATAAACTTGGCTAATCTTGTAAAAAGAAAAGCAGATGGTCAGTATGAATTTGACTGGCAAAAATATGAAGAGGTAATTAGAAAAACAACAAGATTCTTAGATAATGTAATTGATGTCAATCACTATCCTGTGCCAGAAATTAATGTAGCATCAAAGGAATCAAGAAGAATTGGTCTTGGTGTAATGGGAGTTGCAGATCTTTTGTATAAACTAAGAATTTCATATAATTCAAAAGAAGGCTATGAGTTTATGTCAAAACTCTCTGAAGCATTATCATATTACTCAATGGAAGAATCCGTTGCTTTAGCACAATCTAGAGATGAATTCCCATTGTGCCCTAAGACAGAATTCCCTGATGGTAAGATTCCAATTGCAGGATATTATCAGAAACCAAAGAATGCACATTATTATGATTGGGATGCACTTATTGAGAAAATACAAAAATACGGAATTAGAAATGTTTTAACAACAACAGTCGCACCTACAGGCACATTATCGATGATTGCAGATTGTTCTAATGGAATGGAACCAACATTTGCACTAGTATTTGAAAAGAGAGTTACTGTTGGCAGATTCTTCTATACAAACAAAATCTTTGAACAAGTACTAAGAGAGAATGGTCTTTACAGTGAGGAATTGCTTGCAAAAATTGCTAGTAATTATGGTTCTGTTAGAGGAATTGAGGAAATTCCAGAGTGGATGCAGAAAATATTTGTCACTGCAATGGATATTCACTGGTCAGATCATCTAATGGCTCAGGCTGTATGGCAAGATTGGATTGGAAATGCTATTGCAAAAACAATCAACATGCCAAACGATGTATCTGCTGATGATGTTAAAGCAGCATATTTGCTTGCACATGAAATTGGTTTGAAAGGAATTACTGTATACAGAGATGGTTCAAGACACAAACAAGTATTGCATATGACAGACGAAAATGCTGTAAAAACGTTTGATGTCTCTCCCTCAAACTACTTACATGATTACATTCATGATACTATCACTAATCCATATATCAAAGAACAGGTTAACAACGCACTAAAACTAGTTGTATCCCATGAAGAAATTAAAAGACCTACTCCAGTAGTAGAACAACAAAAAACAGAAAATCTTTGTCCTACGTGTAAAAACAATCTTGTACTAATAGAAGGTTGTAGTATTTGTATTGAATGTGGATATAGTGGCTGTACATCTGGATAGATAAATCCATAAAACAAATACAGAAGTAATCATCATTAGTTCCATGCTTACATTAATTCTTGCCGAGGCATCATTGGAAACTGTGCCTGATCAACTACAAAATCATCCATCTGTTACAGCATATTGTAAAAGAAATAGAAAAAAGCCCTCTCAGATATTACTTGATAACTCTTGGCATTTTGCTGCAATGAAGGGATTAACAAATGAGATTAAACGAGGAAGACCAGACATAATACACTTAGCTCTTTTAGCCATTTGCAGTACTCCACTTTATCAAGAAAAAAGAATCAAAGTTTTTGTCCATACCATCAATAATCAGGTAATCACGCTAGGCGACCAAATCAGATTACCAAAATCATATCACAGGTTTCAAGGAGTAATAGAGAAACTTTTCAAAGAAAAAAAAATTGAACTTTCAGACTCAAAACTAATTGAGATGGAAAATATGACATTTGAAGAATTATTGAATAAAATAAAGCCAGAAAAAGTAATTGGTTTTTCAACCGAAGGCAAAAACAGCACATTTGACGAATCTTCAAAAACAATTACTGAAAATTCATGTATAGTTATTGGTGGCTTTCAAAAGGGCCACTTTGACGAAGATACAAAAAACAAATTTGATCAGATAGAAAGATTATCTAAAAACTCTTTAGAAACACATGTTGTTCTTAGCAGGTTGATCTATGAGTACGAAAAAACCATTTTTATGTAGCTAGAAAAGGTTTCTTCCTTATGCAGTCATAGTATAGCCTG
>JAKUOP010000029.1 GCA_022450565.1 Candidatus Nitrosopelagicus sp.
CAATGGATGAAAAGCAAAAGGTCCAAAAGAAAATTGACTTTATTGCATCTGAAATCAGGGAACTTCGAATCCAGCTTCACAAGCTAAACAAGGAATTACAAGAAGCAGTAGAAGAGCAACAAAAGCTAAAGGAGAAATAATTGGTCATATTACGAACTATTCAGGTATTTTTCAAATTACTACCATCAATTCTTGCCTTGAAAAAGGACAGGAAAATATGGATTGCAAACGAAAAAAAAGACATTGATCAGGAGCAATTCAGAGGACATGCAAGAAGAATTCTAAACACTTGTGTATCTTTAGGACCAGTCTACATCAAGTTTGGTCAGTGGCTCTCATCAAGGGCTGACATCCTACCCCAACCATATCTGGAAGAATTATCAAAATTACAGGACAATGTTCCAGCTGAATCATTTGAAAGAGTAAAACCAGTCATTGAAAGAGACATTGGCAAAATTGATGAGAAATTTGAATCACTTGATGTAAACGCATTGTCTGGCGCATCGTTAGGTCAGGTGTACAGAGCAACAAAGAACGGTCAGCAAGTAATTGTCAAAGTAAAGCGCCCAGGAATTGAGAAAATTGTAGAAAAGGACCTCAATGTACTCATGAAAATTATTCCATTTGCCATGAGGTTTGTAGATCCAAATTTGAAATTTTCAATTATACCAATCATGAAGCAGTTTGTAGAGTCAATGCATGAGGAATTAGACTATTCAAAAGAGTCTGACAATCTAAAGACGATAAAAAAGAACATGGCAAAATATGACAATGTAGTCATTCCAAACGTCCATGATGACTATTCTACAAAAGACATACTCACAATGGAGTACATTCCAGGAATAAAGATTACAGATGTCAAATCACTAGATGAAAAGGGCATTGACAGGCAAAAGCTGGTAGTCGATGTCCACAAGGTTTTCTTTACAATGCTTTTGAGGCATTCAATATTTCATGCAGATCCACATCCAGGAAACATCTCTGTCAGAGACGATGGTACTCTCATTTTGTATGACTTTGGAATGATTGGAAGACTAAATGACGAAACCAGACTGCGACTTGTAAGATTGTACCTTGCACTAGTTGAAAAAAACCCACCAAGAACTGTCAATGCAATGGATGAACTTGGAATGCTGGCACCTGATTATAACAGACAAGTAATTGAGAAGGGAATTGAAATGTCAATCAAATCAATGTATGGTCAAAAGCCTGATGAGATGGAAGTTGAGGCATTGATGAACATGGCAAATAAAACAATGTCAAAATTTCCATTCAAACTTCCAAAGCACTTGGCTCTATATCTGAGAATGTCAACCATCATAGAAGGAATATACCATACACACAAAGTTGATTTCAAATTCATCAAAGTACTAAGAACAATTTTAGAAGAAGAGTCACTAATCAAAGATGCATACATTGAAGAAATAAAGAAATCATTTTCGCGCTTTGCAAAATCAGTGGAAGACACAATCACAATTGCACCAGAATTGAAAAAATACATGGATGAAAACCGTGTCTTGCAGCAGCAGATGAAACAAAAGTCAAACGCAATACTTTCCGGCAGCATCACGTCGTCTGCAGTGTTTATTGGTTCGGCATTCTTGTATCAGACAAATGAGACACTTGGTATAGCAGGAATGATCGCTTCAGTTGCCATTTTTGGCATTTTTGCTGCATTTAGGAAGAAATAACATAGTACATCTCTAGATTCTAGACTTATGCACTGATCGCCAGCTTTAAGGAGTTTCTAGTGGTAATTATGATGTCTAAAAAATGTCAGAAACAAAGGTGAAAAAATCAAAGAATGTCAAAAACGAAGTTGAAGACGAAATTAACGACGACGAACTTACACGCCTAGACAGACTAAAGACTGGCAGAAGAAACTTTTCATAGTTTTAGAATATCATTTTAGAATTATATAGAATATTTAGTTGCATTTAGTTCCCGTATGATCAGCTTATGATGTGAAATTTCTTACATAACGTATCGAAGTTTCGTCTATTTCGTTTTTCATGTTATAGCGAAGGCGAAATTTCGATTTTTATTTTTTAAAGTCATCTTTGCTGAGCCAACCATCATCTTTCTTTGGTGGCTGTTCTTCAAAGAATGGTTCACGTTCTTTCTTTGGTGGTTCTGGGCGCCACATTGCCTTTTCTTCAAATTTTTCTGTTTGTCCTCCAATGGTGGCTTTATTCTTGAATTTTCTTATAATTCTAGGAAGTATTCTTGCAAGTGGAATTAGAAAGAAGATAAAGTAAATCCACATTCCACCTGTTGGGTCATCCATACATGTAATACGTATTCTCAATATTAATAGTATAGAGGTTATTTTGTTTTCATGGTAGACAAGATTTGGCTTGGGGGAATCTTTCTCAAAAATGAAGGCGGGTATGAAATCGTACTCAAATCGCTCTCACACTACAAAAAACGCCTACAGACCATAGGCAATAGTCCGGAACTAAAAGAGGCTGCTGCAATGTTTGCGCCAGTACTCCAACAACAGGCGGCAAAGACAATTCCAAAAATAGATGAAACTGTATCAAAAATCCAAAATTTTCTCTCAGATGAAATTCCTGTTGGTTCTCTTGCAGATGATGCACAATTTTTGCAAAGAGCGCTAGAATGCTACCAGTCTGACATTGAAAAGGCAGAAAACACTGGACACGAGTATTTTATTAAATTATTAGGTGATCTTCCTGCTGCAAAAAAGGATACACCAAACATAACACAGGCAATTGACAAGATAAGCCAGTTTTCAGTCTGAGTTTAATATCTATGAATCTGTTTTCGTTTTCTCCAAATTCTAAAATAAAAACTAAGTATAATTGCAATTCCTGCACCAAGAATTACACCCGTTGTTATTGGACTAAACGAATGATCATGTAGTATGCAGTTTTGTATCTCTGCATTAAGGGCATAATAATTTTCCAATAGCGTATCTTCGCGTAACGGTAGATCTTGTTCATTAAGTTCCCTTATCCGCCCCAATATCTTTTCCTGGATTGATTCTAATTCTACTCTGTCATTTTCGTTGCAATCATACATGGTAATGTATTCTTTTGATACGGCATAAACATTGCCAGTTATACAAGAAATGTTTAGATTTTACAAGAACTATACGGGATCTATTGATTGAAAAACCATTTGATTCTAGCAAGCTGTATAATCAGATCGTTCATTATTACATAGACAAAAAGGGATTAACTAAAGAACAGGCAAATGAGATTGCCGAGCGCGTTGTAAAACGAGAAAGAAACAGGCGCATATGCCAGAATTCATCATGTGGTCATTCTGATTCTAAGCATATCAGAAACGAAGAGCAATGTCTTGTCTTCGAATGCAATTGTAAAAACTTTGTAAAGATTAGATGAATATAGCTAGGCACTAAAGAACAAACGTTCAGAATACTTTTAAATTATAATTTTCCAAAAATTTTGGAATCGGAGAAAGTTAAATCGAATATATTTTGGTTAACTTATCTCTCTCTCCACTCTTTATATCTAATGTTGGATTGTAGTCTTCATGGTGCTTTGTTGTATTTGCAAAAAGCAAGAAGGAAAACTAAAGATCAAAGAAGGAAATCCAAAGTATAAAGGAAAACCAATCTGTAAGGAATGCCAAGATACAAGAAAGTTGCTGCTAAGCACAAAGTGACAAAGTACTATATTTCAGCCAAGACTATTGAGGATATGAAAATCAATTTTGTTATTTTATTGGTTTGTGCCACAGCTTTTTTTCTTCCAGATGCTTTTGCAGAAATTAAGGTTGAAACAGTAGTTGACGGTCTAAAAATACCCTGGGAGTTGGTTTTTGCACCAGATGATTCAATCTACTTTACTGAAAGAGATGGAAATTTGTGGCAAATCGAATCTGATGGGACATTAAGACTAATTGCAGAGTTTCCTGCAAGTAATACCTATGAAGGTGGATTACTAGGTCTTGCCTTAGATCCTGACTTTGAAAAAAATAATTTTTTGTATCTATATCAGACATATGTAGAGTTACCATCACATCAAAACAAAGTTGTAAGATTTACAGTTAGCAATGATAATCTAAAAGATGAGTTTGTTCTAATTGACAATATTCCCGGTGCACTATGGCACGATGGTGGCAGAATACACTTTGGACCAGATGGAATGCTGTACATCTCAACAGGCGATGCAATAAACCCAAGTCTGTCTCAAGACATCAAGTCTCTGGCAGGAAAAATTCTAAGAATAAACAGTGATGGTACAATTCCTGACGAAAATCCATTTGAGAACTCACCTGTCTTTTCTTACGGTCATAGAAATTCACAGGGCTTTGACTGGAATTCTGAAAACATTATGGTTGCATCAGAACATGGACCATCTGGTGAGAAGGGTAGAGCGCATGATGAAATTAACATAATTAAGCCTGGACAAAACTATGGATGGCCTGAAATAGTTGGTGATTCAGATGATTTACGGTTTATCAATCCAGCCTTACATAGTGGTGATGTAACTTGGGCTCCAAGTGGTGTGATGTATTATGACTCTGAAAAGATTCCAGAATGGAAGGATAAGTTTTTTGTTGCAACACTCAGAGGTGCGCATGTTATGATGCTGAATATTGAAGGCGAACAAGTAATCTCTGCGGAGAAAATTTTTGGAGATGAATATGGAAGAATTAGGCAACTTGTTCAGAGTCCGGACGGTGATATTTTCATGCTAACAAGCAATGGTGAAAATGATAAAATCTTACAAATTACAGATTTACAAACAACTCCACTTACGGTAGGAACCAAACAAACTGAACCATTCACAACTGATTTGTGGGTTTACGCAGTAACTGTTGGAATAATTGTTTCAGTAGGAATTATCGCATACAAGAAATTAAGAAAATAAATTGAATAAAACTAATTTAATGACTTGACATAATTTTCAAGCTTTTGCTTTTTTTCTTCAGGAGATAATGGTAGATATTCTTGCCATTGCTTTTTCATGTCTGCTTTCTTTTCATCCTTTTCTTCATCAGACATAGAGTCCCATTGCATCTTCATCTGCATGAAATGAATAATCATTGCTGCCCTGTCTTGGATAGACAATGACTTCCAGGCATCTCCCATCTCTTTGAACTGTTTCTTCTTTTCTGCGATTTGTTCAGGAGTCATTCCCTTAAAGTAATCATTCATTCTTTTGTCATGTTTTTTGTCCTGGTTGTTGTTATTGTATTGGCCGCGTTTATTTTTGGAAGAGTGTTTTGTAATTGGATCAGAAACATACAGTTCATCACCAGTTCCGGCGTCAATCAGAACTTTGCTATATGCTCTGTCATCATTCATCATAACAATCTTGTAGACCACAAAGCCGTTAATTTCTGAAAGTTTTCCATAAATGGCTTTGCTATCAGGTACAGCTTCTTCTGCTGCAGTCATTGCATCAACAAGTGTTATTTTGGTTGAATCAGATGATTCACCAACGGGAATTGAGCCTTCTATTGCTGGATAGTTTGTTTTATCCCAATCTGCAAATGCAGGAGTTGCTCCAACTGATGTCACAAGAACACCAATTAGCATTAATGCACCAAGTTTTCCTGAAATTTGCTTCATAACAACACGATTTCTGTATTGTATAAAAAATGATCTACTGATTTATTGTTGATGCTAATTTTTTCAGAAACTGTTGCCATTGGGACTTAACCAATTCATCTATGCTAGTATCCTCCGCTTCTACTTTGGCTTCAGATGGTTCATGTTCATGTGCACCATCTTCGTGTGAATGCTCGCCTACCTGAATAATAACTAGACCAGAAATATTACGATGTGTTTCTGAGTACCAAGCCTTATTGGTAAAAGGTTCTCTTTCTATACTTTCTTCGCCGTATTTGTATGAGAATGATTCTCCTGGATTTAGTAACGCAACTTCAAACAGTCCATCAGGACCATCTCTTGTATTTCCACTTGTAATATTAATTGACTCGGAAGTATTGTTTGTCCAAATTATTTCAGAGCCAATATCGGCTGATACTTCAAAGTTCTGCCTTGATTTTGCATCTGTAATATCTATTTGTGCTTTCGTATGATCACCAAATGATGTTGGAGTATATGCCAAGCTAATTACCAGTACAAACAAGGCTAAGAATAAGACATATTTCATAGATTTTGAAATTTTCTTGCTAATTTAATTAAAGATAGTACAATTATGAAATGTACTATGATGTTTTGCTAACAGTTGAACGTCTTCTTTTATAGAAAACATATCCAATTACGGCAATAATTATGCCAACTGCGACTATTCCTACTGTATAATCACCATCGCCGGTATTTGCAATTAGTGGTGCATCAACAAAAATTGTCGTATCATATGTAATGACCTGATCATTTCGCAACGAATCCTTGTATTTTACCTCAATTGTAATTTCATGCTCCCCATTACTTGCTGCTCCAATTGGAATGTTGAATGGAACAGGACTGTCCGGTTCTATTTCATCAATGTACTGTGTTGATTCCTGAATGTTAGAGTCACCACGTGGCTTTAGCGTCACAAATCCAAATAATCCATCAGAATTTCCCTGATTAAGTATGTCGCCTATTACTGTCTGCTTTCCAGACAAGTCAATTACCTTTACACCGTAAATGTATGGATCAACTAACCCATTAATGTACAAATCAGTAACCCTTGTCACGGTTTTTGATTCTCCATGTGCATCATAGTATGTAACTTCCATTGGCAAGTGAAGTGGTTCATTTTTGATATTTTCAGGAACAAATATCTTAAATCTAAAACTCTCTGAAGAGTTTGGCTGAATTGTGCCGACATCCCAATGTGTTTTATCAAATATCACATTTTCAAGATTTTTTGATTTTGATGTTGCAGTAACTGATGTTTGATCATTTTTTAGAATTATGTCCACATTTGATAGAGGTGCCGTACCACCATTTGTGACCTTGATTAAAACATCATTATTTGTAATTGATGTTATGTAAGGGGTAAGTGGTGATAGGTTGACAGTGCTGTCACCTGTAAGTTTGAAGCCGAAGTCAAAGAAATCCTGCCTGTCACCAGATTCACGAAGTCTAGAATAATCTACTTTTACAGTGCCTGAATAATTTGCGATATCTGCATCTTGATTAACATCTACGAAAAATGTCAGATAAAATGAATTGCCTGCAACTGCTTTCTGATCATTATCTGCTAAAATTAATGCAGAGCGACCGTCCGGTGATGAAAATTGTGCAGGTAGTAACAACTGCCCCTTGATTCCAGTTAGATCCTGTGTTCCAACATTAGCCATTGAAATTGTAAATGGAACATTTTTGTCACCTGGACCAACTTCAATTTTTCCTGAAGATGTACCAAAGTATGCGTCAAGGAATTTTATACTAATAATTGCTTTTCGTATTACTCCTTCTGGACAACCTACGCAAGATGTTGCCTCACTGAAGGCAAGTGGTATTAGTGGACTGACAACTAATGCCATCATCAAAACCATGGTTATGGAACTCATGCCAGTACCTCCATCTGTGGCTCTTCGCCTTCAAATGAACGACCGTCTTTTATCGTAATTACGCGATCAACGTCTGGGAATTGCTCTCTGTCGTGTGTAACAATGATAAATGTTTGATCAAGTTCTCTAGCCATAGATTTCATGAGCTTTACAATGTTTGCCGCAGTTACAGAATCTAGATTTCCAGTTGGCTCGTCTGCTAGAACTATAGTTGGACTATTAACTAGCCCCCTAGCAATTGCAACTCTTTGGGCTTGTCCACCAGAAATCTTGTTTGCCCGTTTTGGAATCTGATCCTCTAATCCAACTTTTATGAGTAGTTGTTTTGCTTTTTGTTGAACCTCTTCAGAGTTTTGATTGATTTGTTGTGGAAGCATTACATTTTCCAGTACGGTCAGATCTTGCAAGAGGTTTGAAAACTGGAAAACAAATCCTAGTTTCTTATTTCTATATTCTGAAACCTGGCTATCGGTCAACTGTGTAGTTTCAGTATGATCTAGAATTACCTTACCGTTAGTTGGTTTATCAAGAAGTCCAATCATGTTAAGTAAAGTAGATTTTCCCGAACCAGAACTTCCAACAATCAAAACAAATTCCCCACGATTTATTGTAAATGAAACATTGTCTAATGCACGAACTTCTGTATCTCCCTCACCAAAAATCTTGGTAACATTTTTGAGTTCTAATACAGTATCAGACAGTTCTCATCGCCTCCACTGGTTGAAGTTTTGTCGCACGGTATGACGGGTAAAGCGAAGCAATAACTGCTAGACCAAATGCTAGAAATGCAGTTTGACCAATTTTTTCCCAGTTGTAATTAACTTCGAGTGCCAAACTTCCCTCAAACTGCATGTTTGTTATCTTTGCATATGTGGTGTAAACGAGACCAAGTCCTGTGCCTACTGCAGCCCCAAACAAGCCAATTACCATTCCCTGAAAAATAAAAATAATCAAAATGTCCTTTCTTTTCGCGCCAATTGCACGCATTACGCCGATTTCCCTTGTTTTACTACTAACTAACATCATTTGGATTACAACTATAGCAAAGGCAGATGACATCATGCCAAAATATCCAATGAGATTGATCATTGCAATTCCTGAACGAAATCCTTTCAGAGTTGATTCTGCTGATTGCTCAATATTTTCTATTAATAGATCATCATTTTGGTATGCAGCAGAAAATTGTGTAATTAAATCATTTACAACTAATGGGTTTCTATCATTCATTCTTACAAGAATTGAATTGGATTCATCAGGTCTATCTAGCATGCTGCGTAGGGTATCAATGTGTACTATAACACTATTATCAAATCCTTGACCACCAGCAGTTTTACTAATACCACTAACAACAAATCTCTTACTTACTTCTTCACCAACTCTATTTTCCATGATTAGTTTGATGTTATTACCAACTTTGACTTGACAATCGGTATCAATTTGATCACTTGTAGTTGTCGGATCTTCCCCACCACCTCTTAGTGCAGATTTTACACCAACGTAACATCCACCAAGATCACGTGCGACAGTTTCACCAACGACAATTGAGTTTCTTGCATAGACATATTGTCCTTCGTCAACTGTTTCATGAATCTTTGATGCTTGTAAATCAGAAACTGGCTCTACCCCTAATACAGAAACATCGTACTCTTCATTGATTTGTCCCATATTAAGAAATTCTATATCGGCTGTACCACCAAGCCGCGGTGTCGCCGCCTTGACAGCTGAAAATCTTTCAAGCCACGCCGTATAAACAGAAGATGATCTTTCAATTGTTCCTTCTTCTTGATGTGTAATGAATACATCACCAAACCTATAATCAGACATATCACGAATAATTGCATCATAAATTCCCTGGAAAATTACAAAATTAACATGAATTACTAAAATTCCAATTGATACTGCAAGAACAGCACCTATCAAACTGCCTCTTTTGTTTGCTAGCATTCTCATTGCCAAATTTAGTCTGTAATCCATTATCTGTCTAAGATTGTCGAATATATAAGGTATATAAGTTATATTATATCGTTTAAGACAATTTAATGTCAAAAACT
>JAKUOP010000003.1 GCA_022450565.1 Candidatus Nitrosopelagicus sp.
ATTAATTTTATCAAGTAATGTGAAATTACTCCATTACTTAGGCCCGTTTCACGTACAATTTCATTATATGATATCCCGGGCATTTTTTTAATTAAATCAGTTACAATCTCTTTTCTCATAATCTGATTTTCTATTTTGTATTAATATTCGGCAATAGTTCATTTGAAAACTGTACTAGTTTGAATTCTAAATTTCCTATTGAGTATATATTCAAAAAATTCTGAAAAATTTTCATATGAAGTCATTACTGATAGCATTCACATTTTTCTTAGTTTTCACTGTTAGTCTTACTCCTGCAGCAATGAGTGCTCCAGATTATCCTCCAAATCCTTCAGACTCTGAAGATACCAATCCTGGAAAAAATCCTGTAGATGAAATCAAAAAAGCTACAAAGGATTCTAGTTATTATGGAACTGCAAAAAATGAAAATGCACGAACTCCATATGATAATTACAAAGGAGGGTTTGATGGCACTGCAGAAGCAGAATCAATTAAGATGTGGTTTTGTGGAAATAATCCATTTGGCAGCACATCACAAGGTGCAGGCGCATACAACTATCTCTTTGATGGAAGAAATTCTTTCAACGCAACTGCTCCGGGTCTAATTGATCAAAATGAGTTGCGTCAATCTGTAATTCAAAAATGTATGAAATCTGAAAAATATATTGATTGGCATACTACTGATACTGTTTACGTTGTAATTTATGCTCCTGGTTTTAATGAAGATCCATTAAAGACAGATTATATTGGAAATAAACAGTACAATGAAATTTTTTGTACTTCTGATGCAAGTCCAACTGTTGGAATGTGGCGCAATGAAGGTGGCAGAGAAGGTGCTGGATGGGGATACCAATCATGGATTGCAAATAACGGAGGGTCTGCATTTCATAAGTCAATTTATAGTGGAAATACCGGTGGTTACACAAAAGAAAATTGGTCAAGTCCTTTCTATCCTGGATACATGCAATGGTGGTCTAATCATAATAATGCAGGACTTGCAGCTGTTAAAGGAGTAAAAGAAATTGGAACTGACAGTGGTGTATTTGCAGGTACAGTAAGTTTATCTGGAATAAAAAGATTCATGGCACTTCCTGAAAAATATTCTTTTGGTGTAATTAATGATGGTTATAATAAACAATTTACATCTGGCAGTGACCGCTCTTATCATGGAAGTATAGGTAGCAAAATTTGTAGTATTCAAACTGATAGAACTGGTGCATTTACAATTGCATGGGAATATTCTGAAGACAAGTTTGTTAGTAAAACTGCATATTATACAATGAGAGAAGGTGAAGTAAAGTTTGGTGATGATTATGTTACAATGGATCAACAAGTCTCAGTTGTATTATCTGATAGAGATGTATCAAGTCGTCCGTGGGATTCAACACCAATAGAAGTAAGAGTTTGGTCTGATACTGATAAAGGTGGTGTACAGTTAGAACTTAGACACGAACGAGATTGGTGGGTAATGCAGGCCAATGATCAAACTTTCTATGGCACCTTGTATCTATCTGCTGATAAAGAATCTCTAGACCAAGAAACATCTGGAAAAGGTGGAATTCGTTGTTACAAAGGTGAATGTTATGAACGAGGCAGTGCCCGACTTCACGCACAACCTGGTGATCATATCTATGTACAATACAAAGATTACACTTTGCCAAAACCATATACCATAGATGGCTGTACTATGGCTTCATCTGATTTTACCATTGATACTGAACCTCATGATTGTGAGCATATTGACATCTATAATTTTGCTAAAGTAAAAGAAGCAACTCCCTTATCTGAAGTTGCTTTAACTCATGTTAGTATACTTCCTTATACAAAACCGGATGTCAATGAACTTAATGACATAAATGCAGATATTACAATATATGAAAGACTTGTAATAACTGAAGAACGACGCATAGAAAAAATGGGATACGATGTAACTGAAGAAAATATGAGCAAATATTCTTTCAAATATGATGGTTTGATTTCAAAAATTGCTGAATTAAATGACGAAGCCATTGAATTAAAAAACCAATTATCAGAATATAATGTTCCAAATAGTTCGAAAACTTTCGTAGAAGGTGAGCCTGTATACATTGGTGGTACATTTAGAAGTAATTCTTATGCACCAAATCAATTTGTATTTGCTGCTCAAGCTGAGCATGTCGAAACTGGACAAATAGATTATGTTGACATGTCTCAAAAAACCAATGTTACAAAGAAAAAATCTGTAGATGTTGATTTGGATTGGACTCCTAAACAATCTGGTGAATATATATTGAAATTATACGTGATGGATGCCACTACAATGGGTGCTGTACTAAAGGATCCAATAATCAACAACATCTACGTTGAACCTGCAAACACTAATCTTGCTTCTGGTCCGGAGTCTACAAAAAATTAAAAATGAGTTAATTTGAAAAATTCCAAGTTGATGTTAAAACTATCTGTCATACCTTTTGCAATTATTTTACTACTAGGCTTTGTTCCTGAATCTTTTTCTGAAACAGAACTAAAAACTGTTGAAATTTTTGTTCAACCACCTACAGGTTTAACTGTAGATAATGACATGAACACTGATGATGAAAAACCACATTCTCCACATTCTCCACATTCTCCAAGTGAAATACCTACTTCATTTGTTACCGGTAATGAATATGCACTAAACAGTAATGCAATATACATAAACACTGATGAAGGAATATCTCTCAATAATCTTCTAATCGAACAGATTGAAAATGAAAGAGAAAATGTTGAACATACAGATAGTTTCTGGTCAAGAACTGATCAAATTGTTATGGGAAATTTTGGTGTAATCAATGCGTTACAAAACCCTTTCACTGAAAACAATTATCATATTGAAGGTGAAAAATATTCTGAAAATACCAATTCAAATCTTGAATATTTTGTTCAAGAACGCGGGTACCAACTTGATAATTTAGAAGATATCCCTAATCATATGGTAACTCCAAAAAAATATGATCTATCTAGAGCTGTAAGTAAGGAGATAAGCAATCCACTTTCTTCTGATTTGGATGTACAACATGTACGTGATCTTAGAGATGTATCTCCAAATGCATTTGATTTCACCCCTCAGCAAGAAATGCAAATGTTTAGAGAATCTGTAAAGAACACATCATTTGATGTTGTTGGAGCATTAATGCCTCAATTGCTAGTTGATGAATCTTGGTTTGAACCTGAATCTGCTGCTCAAACAAATTCTAACGTAAAAAATAATGAAAAACAAAATACTTCTCAAAGTATGCTTGAATCTCAAAAGCAAGAAGAACGAAAGAAACAAGTTGAAGAAGAAAAACTCTTTCAAGAAACTTCTCACATAAAAGATCTAATATCTAATTCAGGGTATGAACCAAATTATGAACTACAAGAAACTACTCAATTCCCATTTTCTGAAATAATCACATCAGTTGGTATGTTTGTAAGCTCTTTCATCGCATGTCAAATAATAATACGTCATTATAGAAATTCTCAAAAAATCCATTTACCTTCAATTACCATTGAATCTAAAAATGATTATCTAACCGAGGTTGAATCTTTACTAACCCATGCAACATCTTTGTACCGTCAAAATAACGTCAAAAATGCATATGAAAAACTTAGTCAGTCAATAAGATTATTTTATTCTAATAGGCTTGAATTAAAAAAAGAAATCATAACTTCTGATCTTTTACCTTTAATGAAACGTTTTGATAGTCATGAAAAGTCTCTTGTTGAAGAAAGTCTTCGTTTATCTGATATGATTGAATTTGCAAAACATATTGAAAAAGATAATAAATTTGAACAAATTGTTACTGAATTTTCAAAAATTATTAGAAAAGAAAAAATCTAGACATTTTTGATATAATTTATGAATAACATACTAATACCTTCTGTTTGCATCTTATTATTTTCAATACTTTTCGTTAATCTTGGTCATGCTGATGAAAAACCATCTGAACCTGAAATTGCAATTCCTGATATAGTTATTGATTTCAGCGACGACAAAAATTGGTATGGCTTAAAATCTGGTGAAACTCCATATTGGAAAATAGAAGATGGTGTTGGAAAATTTAACATTCAACCAAGAACCCTGGAACCTGGAAAGAGGCAATTAGAATCTGCATCAATTGATCTTGAAAATCTTCTAGGCGAACGAATTGGAGAAGATTGGGTTCTGAGGTATAAACTAACCATTGATGAGTTTAAAATGGGTGGTGATTCTTCATGGTCTCAATTATTAATTGGATTATTTTCAAAACCTACCTCTGGAACTGCATCAGACATTACACATGGTGATGCAAAACAATGGGGGTTAGGTACTGCATTCATGACAGGTGTGGATATGAAGCGTACAATGCTCATGTATGACTTAGGATTTTATGTAGAATGGCATTCCCAACCTGAAAAAGGTTCATTTGAAAATGAAAAGTCACTTCCTGGTGAAAATAAAACATACTGGGTTGAATATAGGAAAATGAAAAATTTCCTTACAGTAAGTATTTTTGATGATAGCTCATTTGAAAGAGAAACCTTGGTTGAAAAACAACATACAGAGGGATGGGCTAATGTGGATGATTTAAAATATTTTAGATTATTTCCATTAATTGAAACAAATACCTCTGATGGGGTAATNACAGGAACCATTGATGATATTGAGTTTTATAATAATAAACGATATGTGACAAAAAACTTTGATGAAAAAGAACTTGAAGAAATAAAATCATTTGAAGAGCGGTTAAACGAATTATTTGACAAACAAAATCAATCAAATATAGATAAAGAAAATAAAAGACTTGAAAAATTAAAAAGAGAATCCATCCCCGAATGGTTACAATTCCCTGCAGGTCTATGGTCTGATTCTAAATTGTCTGATGAGCAATTCTTTCAGATAATTAAATACATGATTCAACAAGATATTCTTGCAATTCCACTTTCAAATTATGCGTTGTTTGATGATACTTACAAACCTCAGACAATAACAATCCCTTCTGATCCTGAATGTACTAACTGTATAGAAACTAAAGTGGTAAATCTCAGATGGGTATTACCTGAAGAGCTTGCAAAAAAAGGTTCAAATTCTCAGATATTCATTCAAAACCCTTCTAATGAAGTCACCAGTCTTAGTACGACCAGTGTCGATTCAATTTCTTACGAGATAACAAATGAATTTGAATCTGGAATTTATAATGTAGATGTAATTTTTGCTAATCAAAAATTTTCTGCACCTTCATTCATGTTGTTGAAAACTGAGATTCCTGAATTACCATTCTGGGTAAAAGTTGATGCAAAAAAATGGTCACTTGATGAAACTTCACTTCAAGATTTTAAGGATGTTTTAGATTTCTTAATACAAGAAAAATTTATTGACATTGAACCATCTGAATTTATAACTCCAGAATCTATTCCTCCATTAACTCAAAAACAAATACTTCTAACATACTTCCCTACAGAAGATGAAAAAAATACATTTGAACCATTTACTTGGAAATATTTTGAAGATTATTCACGAGGTATTTTCCAGTATAGATCTCAAGATTCCATGTCTATACAAACTTCTGTAGGAAAAATATTGTATGATATTTCAAGACCGTATGATCCAATTTACAATGAGAATCAAGTTCCGTACATTCTCATGGAATTATATCAGTATGAATCAAATGAAGATGCAAAATCATTTGTTGATAAATATCCTCGTGTTTACAATGCATTCTTTGATCAGTCTGATATGAGTGGAACATCTGATTTAACGGGCGACTGTATGTACAACTACGAAAAAAACATTGTTGAGGCAAGTATGGATGAAATTCATATGATAATTTGTATCTATGAAGATCTTGCATTATTAATTACAGTCTATGAAGATTATCCAAATGTTAATTCCTCTTTATTGTTTAGTATTGCAGATATTATGTTTGAAAAAATTCACAATGGAAATGAATCTCCAAAAATACATAAAATTTTAAAACAAAATAGTTTTGAAGTTCAACCTGAATCAAAAACCGAATCTTCTCAAAACCAAAATTCTCCTTCACCTCAAAATGATTCTGAACTATCTGGTGCAAAATTAGGAATTCAAAATTTCACTTGTATAAAAGATGATTTTGGAATGATTGAGATTAATGGTGAGTTTGCAAATTCTGAAAAGTTTTTTGAAAGAATAGTTTTCAGTATTATTCTAAAGTCATATGATGGAACAAAATTGGCACAAGGTGATTCTGAAATTTTAGATATTGAACCATTTGAAATACGAAAATTTGATGGATATGTAGAATTGAATGAACCATTCTACGAATGTAGCGCAGTCATAAATTGGGACAAATCTAAGTAGTTTGTTCTAACTTTGTACTAATTCGAAAACCAAAACATATGCCTCTTTTTAATAACTGATTTTTTGACAAATTTTATGCAAATAC
>JAKUOP010000030.1 GCA_022450565.1 Candidatus Nitrosopelagicus sp.
TTTGGATTAGCTAAACGTGCAGTAATGCTAAGCAGTGCAAATCAAATCTCCATTACAAAACTTGATGTTAGATTTCCAAACTGTGCAGGAATTACATCCTATGATGAATTAGAAGAAGACGCAAAATCATTCATCAA
Organism: Candidatus Nitrosopelagicus sp.; assembly: GCA_022450565.1. GTDB lineage: Archaea > Thermoproteota > Nitrososphaeria > Nitrososphaerales > Nitrosopumilaceae > Nitrosopelagicus. Next base: position 138 of record JAKUOP010000030.1, read on the forward strand.
AAAAATTGAAAAAGAATTAGGCGTGAAAGTTACGCTCATTGGAACAGGTCCTAGTGTTAATGATGTTATAGATCTACGCACATAGTTTTGTAGGGTTAAGCTTTAATTTGGATTTTTTTTAATATCTTGCATGGAGAAACTCCCAAATTATATTCAATTGAGTTCACCTTTGGAATTTACAAGATTAGTATGTGCATTAGAACGAATGCCTAGAGTTTCATTCTTACATGAACATAAAGGGAAAAAAGTATTATCAGTACAGATGGATTTGTTAAAAGAAAAACCAGTGATATATTATTCACCCATTGAAAATATTGGTCATTTTCTAAGCTATGGACAAATTGGAGGAAAAGAGCAATTAGACTTGGTTAACTCCACAGTTGACAATTCTAAATTATATTCACCTGTAATTAAGATAAAATCACTTCCTACATCGTTAAGACCAGACGAAGCTATCTCTCAGGAAAAATATCATCCGATTGAGCTTGAGGATGTATCTAGTTTGGCTAAACTAAGTTATGGGTTTGAAGAAGCACCATTCCCATTATTTGCATTTCCATATAAGGAAAAATGGTTTTTAGGAGTATTTTTGAATTTTAATGAAGAAGGTCCATCATATTTCTGTCATGTAACTTTAAACAACGAACCAGAAAAACCATTTTTAAAGTATGTCACCACAAAAAACTCTGAACCACAATTTGTTGAACATACAGGTGAACATGGTTATTCGTATATCAAAATAATAAAGTTAAAAGAAGCACATCCAATGGTCGATTATGGCCAAATTCAATGAACGTATAAAAAAGGCTGCTAAAGAAAGCTCGATCATCCTTGCAAATGATTATGATAGTAGAACACCAAAGCTCGAACAAAAAACTATACAAAATATAAAAACACTACATGAACATGTATGTGCATTAAAATTTAATTTCCATCTTCTTTTGCAACTTGGAAAAAAAGAAATATCTAGAATTAATAAAACTGCACATCAACATGGATTACAATGCATTGCTGATATCAAATTAAATGATATTGGAAATACAAATTTAGTTACTACACAGAATCTCTGGGATCTAAATTTTGACGCTATAATTGTAAATCCAATTATGGGTCCAAAAAGTTTAAAGAATTTAGTTGAAAATTCACATAAACAGAACAAAGGTGTTATTTCGCTTTGCCATATGAGTGCACCAGAGGCACGAATTTCATACGAACTAGACGTAATACAAAGAAATCAAAGCAAAAAGATTCCTCTATATCAGTTATTTTTAGATTGGGCAAAAAAAAATAAAACAGATGGGATAATCGTAGGCGCAACTTATCCTAACATTATAAAATTTTGTAAAGAAAAAACTAGGAACAAACTTGACATTTATTCTCCAGGCGTAGGTGTTCAAGGTGGTAATGCAACTAAAGTCAAAAAACTTGGAGCAAATTTTTTGATTGTGGGCAGAACTATTTTAAATTCCAAAAATCCTAAAAAAACTGCAAAACAACTCGCTTTAGATTCCATTTTGTAACAAATTATTTGCTTTTGTTAGAATTCTTTTTGCATTTTCGTATGTTATTCTCTCCATTGCATCTTTGAAATTAAGCCATGCAAAATCAAGATGTTCATGAGATATTACAATCTCAGTAGATTGTGTTTTTCCCAGATAAAAAATAACTTTTTTATCAATTTCTTCTTTCTTAACATAGAAACTATATGATATTTCTTCGTTAAATCCATCAATAAATTTTACATCAACAATTCCAGTTTCTTCTTTTGTTTCTCGAATAGCTGTTTGTCTAGGTTCTTCAGAATTTTCCATTTTACCTTTAACAAAATCCCAATGTCCACCAGGATATTTTAGTACTAAGAATTTTTTTTCATCGTGCACATCATTATACAAGATAATTCCTGCAGATACTTCCTTTATCATTTTTTATGTTTTAATAACGGTGTATTTATTGTATAACTATATACCACTACGTCTTTTTCTTTTTTGGAATGTCCTAATTGCTCTCATTAAATCAATTTTTCTAAATTCTGGCCAGAATATATCTAAAAATACTAATTCACTGTATGCACTTTGCCATAGTAAAAAACCACTCATTCGTTTCTCACCTGATGTACGTAAAATCATATCAGGTGATGATTGAGGTAAATGTGATGTGTATAGGTTTGATTCAATCACCTCTTTAGTGATATCTTTAGTTTCCAATTTTCCTTGTTCTATCTGATCTCCAATTTTTTTAACGGCGTCAACAAGTTCATTTTGACCTCCATATGCTATTGCAATATTCAAAAAATGATTGTTGTAGTCTTTTGTTACATTATCCAATCTTTGTAGCACGTCTTGAATAGACTCTGGTAGTAGGTCTACTGTGCCTATTGCTTTAACCTTCATTTTGTTTCTATGAATTCTAGGGTCATTGTACAATTTTTCCAATCTAGTTCTAATCAATTCATAAAGAAATTCTAATTCTTCATTCTCTCTTCCAAGATTTTCTGCTGACAAAACATACAATGTTATTATCTTTATATCAAATTCTTCACACCAATCAAGCAGATTCTCTACTGCATCTGCCCCATGAAAGTGACCATCTTCACTCACGGAAAGATTTCTGTTTGCCCACCTTCTGTTTCCATCTAAAATTATGGCTATATGATTGGGCATATCACCTCTTAGAATTTCATTTTCAAGTCTTTTTGTATATATGCTATACAGACCTGATAAATGAAGTGCTACGTCTTTTACTCCGTTAATATTTGACCGCCACCTTTCTTCCTATACCTACGGAATAGTAACGTGGCTGATATCAGTGTTATTGCGGCACCAATTAGTAGTGGTGGAATTAATGAAAACGAACTTTCATTTGTTGTTAAAATTGTTGCGAATTGAGCCACAGTTGGGTATAAAGCAGCTAAAACAATTATTCTAAGAACATCACTAATGTGCTTTAGTTTTCTGTTTAACCAATTACTTGCTAATAATCCTGCTGCAATTGTTCCAAGTCCCATCCACAAAAATGGTAACATACCAGTAAGGAACTGTCCGACAATTTGTTGATTTGAAATTGCAACTATAAAATCAATATCTATCAACTGAGTACTAGAATAAACTGTTGTAATTCCCGCAGGAATAGATGCTAGTATTAGAATTAAACCTGTAACTAAAGTAAAAATTCTAATAAATCCAGTCGGTGTTGGTTTTGCCCAACTTGACCACGCTTTATCTATATCAAACGCTCGAATTAGGAATGCACCACCAAGTATGCTAACCAACACTGCAAAAATTTCTGCCGTATAGCCAACAACCGTACCAATTCCACCAATTAATAATAAAATACCAGGTACTCCTAAAAAGAACTTTGAGTATCTTGTATCGTAAACTACCATTTTTAAAAATTTACCAAAAACTGCATACGAATGTTCGATGGTATGACTTACTTGCATCACTACTCTTTGTACCGAAACAACTGGAATCACATTTTGAATAACTGGTATAACCATCTCATCATCTTCACCATCTGAAACTATGACTGCACCATTTGCAGAAAATTTTTCTAAAACTGACTTAATTTCTGAAACAATCTTTTCATCTGCTTGAACACCTCTTTTATGAACTCCTGCTACAGTAACAACCTGAACATCATAGCCTTTGCTAACCAAATCCTCATAGGTTTTAACTGCATAAAATATTGAATTTGAATCTGCATCTTCAGGATCCTCTAATGCTAATCTTTGTGCTGCATTGATACATTCATCTCTCCCAACTACTGGTGTTGTAATACCGGCTTTTTTACCAACATCATCATCTCTATCGACACAAATTACTAGTAATTTTGAAGCAGATGTAGACTTGATGTCTTTTTCTAATTTTCGAGTTTCTGACACACATAATTATAGTAAAATTACCATTTAACGATTTCCAACTATTGAAAATAGTAATTTTAGTACTCTACTCATGGTCTAGTTGAAAGTGATAGATTCGCATAATCTATAGACTCTTGTTTTAATTGTTCAATTTTTGTTACTAACTCTTTTTGATCAGAAATACTATTACCATCATTCAGTAGATTTGCCAGAACAATTGTTTCCATAATGTATGAATTATATTTTCTTAGGGATTCTAGATTATTCAGGTAACTATCAAACCATTCATCTCCAGCTTCACTTTCCACCAGCTCAATTATTTGCGAATTAATCTGTGATGATGATACTTCAGCAATTGAGATATAGTCATTAGGCGATATTTCATCATTAATCATTTGTTCAAATGATTCATCAACAGCGTTAGAAATTATCTTAAAACGTTCATCAATTCCTACTATATGGGACTCAAAATCTGAAACAACAACAGACATCTGTGGATTTGTAGGAATTTGCCAGATCATAAAACTGGCACCAGTTATTGCAGCTAAAATTATCGCTGTAATGATAATACCTTTTTTTGATGCCATATCAATATATTTTGCATTCTTATAATATTAAACTACTTTTAGAATAAACTTTTTTTGAAACCATAATTCTTAAAATCAGTCAAAAAGTATGATTAATTTTAGTTTTTTATTAAGTATAAGCATTTTACATATAAAAAAAATCAATTCAGTCTATCCTAAAGTTAAAAATTATTCACAGACTCTTTCTAAATATAAGAAGATTTGTGATGTGATATAATGACAACTGCATATTGTGTAAAATGTAGAGAAAAAAGAGAAATAAAAGATCCACAAGAAACAACTCTAAAAAATGGAAGACCAGCTGTAAAGGGTACTTGTCCAGAATGTGGAACTAATGTTTTCAGAATTGGTAAACCATAGAAACTCACTTTTTTTCTAACCAAACCCATATAGGGGCATCAGTTCACATCGTTGTATGACAAAATCTGATTATGAGTCACTTCTCAAAAGAATTGAGAAAAATATTTCTAATGTAAAAACTGATAATCGTTTTGAATTACCATCCGTAGAAGTTACATGGGAGGGTAAAAAGACGATTCTAAGAAATTTTAGCGATTTTCCAAAGGCGCTTCGTCGAGATACTAACTTAATTTTGCAATACCTCTCAAAAGAATTTGCTGTACCTGCAGAGCGTGTAGGTGATAAAGCAATTTTTACTGGCAGGCGTGATCCTGAGGATTTTACAAGATTGTTTAAAATCTACCTAAAAGACTACGTTGAATGTCCAACTTGTAACAGTCCTGACACAAAAGTTGAGAAAGAAAGCAGAGTTTCATTTTTGATTTGTGAGGCATGTGGAGCAAAATCTACAATTAAAGGCAAATACGCATAATGTTATACTCAGTAAAAATTGTTTCACGTAATGGAAACACTATGTTAAACATGTGTGATTCTGAATTACTTGGAAAAACAATTTCAGATGGGAAATTAGTAATGAAAATTAGTAAAAATTACTATCATGATCAATTTGTTGAACAAGAAGAGGCAAAAGACCTTCTAAAAAAATCAAATAACATAAACTTGGTTGGAAATGAAACAATCTCACTTTCATTAGAGCTAGGTATTGGTACAGAGCAAGCTGTTAAACTAATTGATAAAATACCATTTTTGATTATCATCAAAATGTGATCATCACAATTATATACAAAAATTTATACTTCATATTATGGGAAAGCGCAAAGTACTAAACGAAAGTGCATTAAAAGAAATTAAGCTTGCTGAAGAGGGTGAGCTTTATGGTAGAGTAATTAAATTACTGGGAAGTGATCAAGTTCTTGTAAAATGTACTGATGAAGTAACTCGTAGAGGAAGAATACGTGGAAAACTTAAGCGAAGAATTTGGATTCGTGATAACGACATTGTTGTGATTGCTCCATGGGATTTTAAAGAGGATGAACGTGGTGACATAATTTGGAGATTTACACTTCCACAAGTTGATTGGCTTAAAGATAATGGTCATATTCCCAAAGATTTCTAATTTTAGAAATAAATTTTACATGGTAGGTTAAGATATCGTCATTGTCTAACAATATAGAGAAAAAAATTCAGGACAAAATAAGCACTGAATTATCAAAGAAACAGAGAAAAAGAACCTTGGATGATGGATTTAAGAAAAATAAGGTTGTGAATGAGGTTTTAGACAAAACCACGGTGCTAATATTATATGATCTAATCAAATCAAAAATCATTTCATATGTTAATGGCGTAGTTAAATCTGGGAAAGAATCAGCATTATTTTGGGCGGTTGGACCAGACGAATCTAATCTTGCACTAAAAATTTATCTTACAAGTACTTCAAACTTCAAAAACCGCTCTCAGTACTTAATTGGGGATCCTAGGTTTCAAAGAATAAAGAAAGGCACAAAAAACTTGGTATATCTTTGGGCAAGAAAAGAATTTCAAAATATTTCAAAATGTTATGATTGTGGAATTAATGTGGTAAAACCAATACACATTTCAAAAAATGTACTTGTAATGGAATTTATTGGACATAATGGGAAGCCTCAGAAAAATTTACTTGAATCAGAAGTCAATGAGGATGATTATCATCAGAGTTTAAAGATAATATCAGATCTATTTCATAAAGCAAAACTCGTTCATGCAGATTTTTCTGAATATAATATTTTCAAGACAGAAAATGGATTAAAATTATTTGATCTTGGCTCAGCAGTTGATTTAGAGCATCCCCAAGCTATTGATTTGCTAAAAAGAGACATTAATAACATAAGTAATTTCTTTGTAAAAAGGGGACTAACTGTTGAAAATCCAGTTGATGTCTTTGAAAGGATAATAAAATGAGCTTTGAAAAATTAATTAAAATTCCTAACGAGAGAATAGGTGTACTTATTGGTAAATCCGGCAAAACAAAAAAAATAATTGAGGATGAGTGTTCGGTAGAATTAGATATTGACAGTAATGGTGGAGAAGTTTTAGTTAAGAGTGAAAAAATCAGTGAAAAATTTCAGCCTTTTAAGGCAATGGAAATAGTAACAGCTATAGGAAGAGGTTTCTCCCCAGAAAATTCACTTAGATTACTCAAAGGTGAAAACAGTTTACATGTAATTGATTTACGTGAGTTCGTTGGAAAATCTTCAGATCAAATTGAAAGAATCAAGGGAAGAATAATTGGTGAGGGAGGAAAATCTAGAGTGAACATAGAAAACTTAACCAACGCATCTATCACTGTTTATGGAAAAACTGTATCAATAATTGGTGAACCAAATCAATTAAGACTTGCAGTTGATGCTATATCATCATTATCAAATGGGAGCATGCACGGACCCGTTTATACAAAACTAGAATCTGCAAGAAGAAAAGAAAAGGCAGAAAAAGCAAAGTTATGGGAAGATCAGGATGTCTTCTAAAGAACAATTTAATCAAATATCTCCTAGTGAATTCTTTTATCGTAATCGTGATCTTGCAGGGTTTAGCAATCCTACGCGTTCATTATACACTGCCGTGCGTGAATTTGTAGAAAACTCTCTTGACGCATGTGATCATAGTGGCGTTTTTCCTAATATTGAGATGACAATAAAGGCGGTAAATCCAGACAAGCCTGATCCAAAACAATACATCTTAACTGTAAAAGACAACGGTCCTGGAATTCCCCCAAAACATGTTCCTCTGGCTTTTGGAACTGTTCTGTACGGATCAAAGTTTGGTCTTAAACAAGCACGTGGTATGTTTGGCTTGGGTGCAACTATGGCAATATTATATGGACAGATTACAACAAACAAACCTGTTAAAGTAAAGAGTAATTCAGATGGAAAAACTAGAAACGACTTTGAGATGCTTTTAGACATACAAAAAAATAAACCAGTGATCTTAAAGAAAGACGAAAAGCCTAGTACTGAACGAGGATTAAGTGTTAGTATCTGTTTAGATGGTGATTATTCAAAAGCAGGAACAAAGATTCGTGATTACGTATACCAAACTTCTTTGATTACACCATATGCAACTATCACTTTTAATGATCCAAAAGGCGAAAAGTTTCATCACAAGGCAATAATTCGTTCCATGCCACCTGCACCAACAATCATTGCTCCCCATCCATATGGAATTGATGTTGAAACAATTCGCAGAATGTTAGTTGACACGCATTATCAAATCCCAAACGTAGATGATAAAATGATTGAGAAAGTTAGAAAGGAACTTGGTATGTCAAAAAAGAAGTTCACATATAGTGACATAATGAAAAAAACTGAAAAGAAATGGAAGTCATTAACACGACCTGTTCGTGTTGTGTTATCTTTAATGTCATTTCTTGAAGCTGATTTTGAAAAACTACAAAGAGTCAGAATTGAAGATGTCGATCTCCGAAATAACAAATTAGTGTATTGGGATTATAGTACTTCTCAAACCCTTGTAGCTGACATGGACGTTGAAAGTCATTACTATAAGCAACTGGCAAATACAGTTCAAGGCGAGTCTCTTACTCATTTTTTAACAAAAAGATTTCAACGTGTTGGGCCAACAGCGGCTGTTGAATTTTGTAAATTTGCCAAATTCAAACCTGAAACCAGAGTCGGAAATATGACAGATCAGGAACTAGTGAAATTGAGTGATGCGCTACAAACCTATGAAGGATTTAGATCACCTGATCCTACATGTTTGGCACCACTCGGAGCTGCTCCTCTTGAAAAAGGCATTGAGAGAAGATTCGAACCTGATTTTAGTGCAGTGGTTCAAAGAACCGCTTCAGCATACTCTGGTTTTCCATTTGTTATAGAGATGGGTATTGCATACGGAGGAAATATTGAATCGCGTGGTACCACCGTCTATAGATTCGCAAACAGAATACCACTGCTATACGATGAGGGAAGTGATGTTGTACTAAAAGTTGTTAAAGAAACAGATTGGAATAGATACAAGGTGAAAAGTGATTCAGCACCACTCATCATTGTCTCACACATCTGTTCAACTAGAGTTCCATACAAAACTGTAGG
>JAKUOP010000031.1 GCA_022450565.1 Candidatus Nitrosopelagicus sp.
TAAGACAGAACTATCCACAAAGACAATAAACAGAATTCTAGAAAAATTTGAAGAAAATGATTCTATACAGTTCACTTTGGTTTATGATCCAAGTAAGATCGAAGGTTACATTCCATATGCTGTACTATCTGTAGTTAATGGAGATATCAAAACAATTCTAAAGAATCTAGAAAAGCAGTTTGCCGATTCATTTATGATGATCCCATTTTTGGCAAAAAACCAGATAGTTCTATTCTTGTATAGTGAAAACATTTTCCAAATGGATGAAATGACAGAAAAAATCAGACAAGTTGATGGAATCTTGTCTACTGATTTATTCATTCCAAAAAAGATCAATATGCCAAAAGACTGGATGAAAAAATCAATAAACGCATTAACAAAAACTGAAAAATTACATATAATGTACAATTGAGAAACCGTCATGAAAAAGAAGAAAATCTATGAAGGAAAAATCATTGGACTAAATCTCTATGACCTGACAATTGAGAAAAGAAAGGTAAGAAGAGAAATCATTGAGCATCCAGGTGCTGCTGCAATAATAGCATTTGATGAAAAGGGGAAGATAATTTTGGTACAACAGCACAGGTTTGGTCATGGCTATATCTTGGAGATTCCTGCAGGGACCCTAGAAAAAGGCGAAAAACCGATTGACACTGCCTATCGTGAGATAGTAGAAGAGACTGGTTATGAGGCAAAAAAGATGACCAAACTAATCTCGTTCTTCCCTTCTGTTGGGTATAACACGGAAGAAATTCATGTTTTTGTAGCATCAGGACTGAAGAAGAAGTTTGAATTGGACCTTGATAATGATGAATTCATTTCGGTTGTAAAGATGGATTTGAAAAAGCTCATTGGAATGATTAAGGCAGGAAAGATAACTGATTCAAAGACAATTTGTGCCGTGATGGTCTATGCTGCAAAGAAAAAACTCCTGTAAGTAAAGTATATCTTAACTCACGATTGTAGTTAAGAAATGAATCTAGAAGTTGACGAAGAAAAAAAGGCTGAAATTGCAAATGTCATTACCAGTCCAGATAGTCCTGTAGGCATAGATGCAAAAAAGACACACATCATAATCATCAATAAGCTAGTCGAGATTGAAAAACGACTAGAAGAGCTTGAAAAATTACATTAGGTCTTACTGATAACTTGGTTTTACCAAATCTGTGATGTCAGACCAAGATTGTAAAATTTTCTCAAACATGTAAACAAGATCAAAGAATGCTAAAGGGAATTGCTTTTTACTTTCTAAAGAGGAACGAATTTTTGAAATCATCTTTGCATTATTTCGTTGTAATACAATTGCATTGATTGCAAGTGCCCTGTCATTTGAAATGAATGAATCAATTGACTTTATCTGAATTTCTTCCATATCCTTTGCAAAATCATGTATCTTTTTTCGTTCAGATTTGGATAAATCTGATTTGAGTAATAATTGTGATAATTCAACAACAGTATCACCTGCAATCTCCAGTGTGTTTGCTGCAATCCTATAATCAAGAATATCTATATTTTCCAAGTTGAAAATTCCAGCTAATCTGGTATCCATGATGGTACTTCGGATTAACCTGACAAGAAGGAAATATTGCCTGTTGATTTCGGCATCGCGGTTTGCTATAGTTTCAAGATTTGTTTTATCATCATTTTCCAAGGATAATACAACATCACTAAACATACCAAGTGCAATTGAGCTCATTCTTTTCAGAATTTTCTGTGGGTTTACCGATGTCTCATCAAGCAAAAACTGTACTGAAATGTTTGTTGCATCTTCATCTACAATTTCCATTCCTACGAGTCTTCTCATGGAACCACGTACACTTTCTCTGTCTGTAACAGAGATTGGGGATTTACCTATGATCTTGATTATATCATATCCTAAAAGATATGCACCAGTAATGTTTGGAACTATACTTTCTCCTTTTGGTAGTGGATATGATATTTCAATTTCTTTTGATGGTCTCTTGCTTTGTTGTGTTCTAATTGAAAGATTGTTTTGTGTAGTTTCAATTTCTACTTGGGCACTTTTGTCTAGTTTGTTTGCATCTACCCATTCTTTTGGAAGTGAAACTAGAATACTACTTCCAATCCTCTGCAGGCGTCGAGTAAATGTAGTCAATTTATACTAATTTATATTATTTAAGCCAAGTATTAATATTTTGAAAGATTTAGGATTCGATCATGAGGGCAAAAGCATTTTCACCTGCTCATATCACTGGATTTTTCAAGGCAGAGTTAGGGGAGAAAGAAGCAAATCAGCTTGGCTCTCTTGGTGCTGGTTTCTCTATACAAAAAGGAGTAAAGACAACTGTCAATGTCAGACCAAAGACAAAACATGACATTACCAACTATGGAATTAGGATTAAAGGATTCAACACAGGTGACATACGAGTGTCAGAATATGTTTTGAATCAATTTCTGGTGGATGGAAAATATTTTGATGTAACACACGAGATAGATGTTCCTGTTGGATATGGCTTTGGTTGCAGCGCTGCAGTTGCATTATCCTTGTCTATTGCATTAAATGATTCACTAGAATGCGGATACACAAAGACAAAGGTTGCACAGATTGCACATGAAGCCGAGATTAAATGCCAGACTGGACTTGGTGACGTACTTGCATCATATCATGGAGGATTTGAGATTCGAACCAAGTCAGGTGCGCCTGGAATTGGCGAAGTGCAAAAAATAAAACCAAAAGAAAAATTGGAAGTCATGATAATCTGCTTTAATCCAATTTCAACTAAAAAATTTCTAAAGGAAAAAATATCATCAGTAAATGGTCTTGGAGGTAGGATGGTGGAAAAACTAGTTAAATCCCAAGATATGGACGAGTTTCAAGACATGTCACTAAAATTTGCTCAGTATATTCATGTAGTAACTCCAAAAATGAGCAAAGTTATCAAAGAACTTCATAAGAATGGAATAAAATGTGGAATTGCCCTATTTGGTGAAACAATTTTTTCCCTTGTATCACCAGATAAAAAACAAAAGGTTTTAGAAATTTTAAAAAAATATGATGATGGAATAATCATCACTTCAAAAATTGACAACTCTGGTGCAAGATTAGAATAAAATATTTTTCGGTGATTGAATGAATATACCAAAATCTCATCCACGTTTTGTTTCATTGCAAACAAGAGAGAAATTAGTTAAAGGATTTGATAATAACTTAGTAGCAAAAGAAGGGTTACTGGCACATGGTCGTGGTGAGGCATTTGATTATCTAATAGGTGAAAAGACATTAAAAAGTGCCAAAAAAGCAATCTCTGCAGCTGCCTATACTCTCCAGAATGCCAAGAGTCCAGTAATTTCTGTAAACGGTAATTTTGCCGCCCTTTGCACGCCTGAAATAATCAAACTAAGCCGAATTTTAGGCGCAAAAATAGAGGTAAATCTATTCTATGGACCAGAAAGTAGGAAAAGGGCTGTCTCCAGAGTTTTGAAGAAATCTGGTGCAAAGGAGGTTCTTGGTACAAATCCGAAATCTGCAAGAAAGCTGAAAGGAATTGATAGTACTAGAAGAATTGTAGATAAGGATGGAATTTTTTCTGCTGATGTAGTTCTTGTTCCTTTAGAAGACGGTGATAGAACACTTGCTCTAAAGAAAGCCAAAAAGAAAGTAATTACGTTTGATCTAAACCCACTTTCACGAACTGCACAAACCGCAGATATTACAATTGTTGATAACACAACTAGGGCAATGAAGCTGTTGGTTTCAGCTTGCAAAAAGAAAAAATCAAAACCATCTTATAACAACAAGAAAGTTTTGTCAGAATCAATCTCTGAAATCAAGAAAAATCTACAAAGGAGAGCTAGACTTGCCTAAGACAATAAATGAGATCGTTCAGAAGAAGCAAAAACAGAAGATCACTGTAGTTACCAGTTATGATTATACGATGGCCACACTCTGTGATCAGGTTGACATACTTTTGGTTGGAGACAGTGCTGGAATGGTCATGCTTGGTTATGACAACACATCTCCTGTCACCATGGATCAAATGTGCATGTTTACTGAGGGAGTTAGTAATGGGAGAAAAAATGCTCTAATCGTTGCCGATCTTCCAAACAAGTCATATGATAATGAATCTGATGCAGTATCAAATTCCCAGCGACTAATAGATGCCGGTGCGGATGCTGTAAAACTGGAAGGAAGACTTCCTGAGATAGTCAAGGCGATTATCAAAGCTGGAATACCTGTAATGGGACATCTCGGTCTTTTGCCACAGACAGCAAAAAAGTATAGCGTGCAAGGAAAGACGGAAGATGATGCACAAGTATTGTTAGAAGATTCAAAAGCACTTGAAGATGCTGGTTGTTTTACAATCGTTTATGAGATGGTTGCATCTGAAACGATGAAGAAGATTACTGAATCTGTCAGTGTTCCAACAATCGGAATTGGTTGCGGGAAGTACTGTGATGGACAGGTTCTAGTCATACATGACATGCTTGGTCTGTATGACAAAATTAACCCAAAATTTGTCAAAAGATATCTTTCACTCTCAGATACAATCAGAAAAGCCGTTTCTGAATACGTGAATGACGTTGAAAATCAGGTATTTCCAGCAGATGAGCATTCATACCATATGGAGACCCAAACATGACACGACATCCATCTTTAGACATTGTTGAGAGCTATGGTACTGAACTCACTGGAAAAAAGATAGTTCTTTGTGTTGCAGGTTCTGTTGCTGCCTACAAATCAATTGAACTTGCAAGATTGCTGATGCGGCATGGTGCAAACGTAAAATGTGTAATGTCTAATGCTAGTACAAAACTGATCAAACCTGATTATATGAAATGGGCTACTGGAAATAATGTAATTACAAAACTAACTGGAGATATGGAGCATATTGATCTTGCTGACTACAAGCGATCTGATTTGCTGATTGTCTATCCATCAACTGCAAACACTTTGGGAAAGCTTGCAGCAGGAATTGACGACACACCAGTATCCACAGTTCTTACTGTGGCGTTTGGCTCCAAGATTCCAATAGTTATGGGTCTTGCAATGCACCGTTCCATGTATGAAAATGCAGCAGTTCGCAAAAATATTGCGTTTCTAGAAAAGAAAATTGATTTTGTTTCGCCAAATATGATCGAAGGGAAAGCAAAAGCTCCAGAGCCTGAAGATGTTCTACATTTTATTCTTACAAAATTCGGTCAGTCTAAAATTTTGAAAGGAAAGAAAGTTTTGGTGACAGCTGGTCCAACAATTGAGAAGATTGATCCTATTAGAATAATAACAAATCATAGTACTGGAAAAACTGGTGTGCTTTTGGCCTCAGAATTGGTTTCTGCAGGTGCAAAGGTCACGTTAGTATATGGTCCTGGAATTACTGAACCACCAAAAGGTGCAAAAATAATTCCTGTACAGACTGTTACAGATATGTTCAATGAAGTAAAAAAACAGATGAAAAAAAAGTTTGACATTGTAATATTAGCTGCCGCGGCATCAGATTATATTCCAAAAAACCAATACTCAAAGAAAATTAAAAGTACAAAAAATTCACTTACTATTGAACTCAAAAAGGCACCAAAAATTATCGATCACATCAAAAAATTGCAAAAAGATGTATTTCTGATAGGTTTCAAGGCTGAGACAGATATCTCGAAAAAGGAGTTAGTAGTACGGGCAAAACAAAAGCTAAGAGATTCCAAGGCTGACATGATAATTGCAAATGATATTGGGAAAAAATACTTCAAAGACACGAGATATAATGAATTACTAATTGTTGACCCAGAATCAGTTGTGGTGATTGGTAGAAATAAAAAAGAAAGAATTGCTAAATTAATTTGTAAAAACATTGAAAAAAGAATCTAAAGATATCAAATACAAGCAGAGAACTATTCTGGTTTGGAATGAAATAGCACCGTTTTATCACAAAAGATGGGCAAGAAATGAGATTGGACCGTTCAACGTAACAAACGAGCTAATAAAACTGTCAAAAATAAAATCTGGTGACAGTGTTTTGGATCTTGCATGTGGGACCGGTCTGGTTACAAAAAAAATTGCTAGAAAAGTTGGAAAAAATGGCATGGTTTACGCAATTGATTCATCAAAAACTGCAATAAACATTGCAAAAAAGTGGGTTGGAGTGAAAGAAAACGTTCGTTTTATCATAGGAGATGCAGAAACCATTCAGTTTAACACAAAATTTGACGCTATATCATGTCAATATGCACTGTTTTTCTTTCCAAATGCAAAAAAAGTTCTAAAAAATCTAAAAAAAATATTGAAAAAAAATGGCATGATTGCAATGAGTGTTCACAGTAAGACAAACGTTCCATATTTTGATAGCATACTAAACCCAGTAAGAAAATTCATTCCAGATTATTTGCCAAAATATCCAGAGCTTGACAGATTTGGAACAGCCAAGACATTCAGAGAAGAGTTCGCAAAGGCAGGTTATCAGAAAATTGTTGTGAGAAAATTACTTTATCATTATAGCCCAGGAAATTTTTCTGATTATTGGAATAACTACAAAAAATATCTTTCAGAACCACTAAAACAAAAATTTAACAAATTAAGCAGATATCAAAAATCAAATCTAAGAGAGATTGTAAAAGATAACACTGCCCAATATGCCAAAAAAGATGGCAAAATTATCTTTCCATGGGAAGTTTTAGTATTGACGGCTAGAAATTCATAGCCAGCAAACATAAATCTACAGACTAGAATCAGTTAGAATAATGCGATCAAGAAGAAGAAAACTAATTCAAAACTGTAAAAAGACTACAGGATGCGATACATTGGTAACTTTCGAGCCAGAAAACTTGTTTTATTTGACTGGATTTTGGGGAGAGGCAATGGGTATCTTGGATAAAGATGCTAATGCAACAATTATTGCACCAGAACTGGAAGTTGGTAGAGCAAAAGATGAATCAATTAATTGCAGTGTTAT
>JAKUOP010000032.1 GCA_022450565.1 Candidatus Nitrosopelagicus sp.
CTATTATGTAATAGGTATGACATTATATATACTTTATTTTGTACTCATGATTAAATTTACATAATTCATCTTTAATTACATAATGTTATTATATATGTCATAGGTATTATAATAATATGAGAACTGCTGGAGTTTCTGTACCTGAAGTTGTGCGTGAAATCATCACAAGGAACCGCTCAATTTACGAGTGCATGAAGATGGATGTTATCAACTATACGGCCCTAGCCGTGAAAATTCAGCCAGATGTCGAAAAGGCAATTGGAAACTCTGCAAACCTGAATACCATTGTAGTTGCCATAAAGCGCTATGCAGATTCATTTGATGACAAAGAAATGGTTTCGGATGAGCCTATTCTCAAAAATGCCAGACTTTCCCTGACTGATGGAATTATGGGCATTCAGTGGAATATGGTAGATGCAGGCGATGAGATGGCTAAAATGCTAAACGAGTTCCATAAGGAATTTTCAGATTCTGAGTTTTTCAGACTAGGTGATTCATTTCGAATTCTTACAGAAGACAGTGACAGAGTCAGACGAATGTTCCAGTCATTGCCAAAGGAAAATGAGTACAATGCGGGTCTGGCAAAGATCAAGGTCTCAGTTCCACCAAATCATAGCAGATCTGATGTGATGGCTTTTGTGACTGAAATTCTACACTATAATGGAATTGATATGGCAGATGCACTATTCACACAAGACGGACTTGTGATAGTTCTAAAAGAAGAAGATGCCCCAAGAGCTTATGAAAAATTACGGGCTCAGATTTCTAGATAGATTATACGCCCAAAGACTCTGCTTTTGACATATCCAAAAAGACCTTATCTCCAACTGAGAGATTGAGTTCTTTGTATTCATGCATTTCTAGCTTAATGCTGGTATTTCCAGGACCTCCCATGCCGCCCATTCCGCCTGCCATCATTTTGTTGAGATTTTTCATCATGTCATCCATGTTAGTAAATCCCATGACATTTGAGCCAAATGGAGATGGTGGTTGATTTCCTTCTTTCATGTCTTTTGCCAAAGATAATGAAACTACAACATATGGAGAACCATCAGGTGCTGCATCAATTCGCATTACAACATATTCTTTTCGCATATTCTATAACCAAAATTTCTATATTTTAATCTGTCATTTAGGCAAGCTTTTTCTCTTTTATTGCCTTTAGTCCATCTTCAAAAAAGAATTTTTCTTCAAATGCAGGTTTGAGATCATCTAACCAAATTGCATTTTCATCATATTTTGCAAAGAATGGTTTGTTTACCCATTCAGGATCCCTGCCTTGAAGCATGCGGAAAACCATGACTTTTTGGTCGTTAACCTGAGCAACACCGTCAATCTGAACTTTTCCTGGGGTTGCAGACATGCTAGGACCACGAACGGTTCTGGCTAATCCACTTACCTGTTTAATTGCATTTTTGAAAATTTCATGTGCTCTAACTAGTGGAACACCAAAGTAATGCTGAGCGCCAGTGTCTCTTACAACAAACATGTAGTATGGTATACAGCCTAAATCTACCTGTTTTTGCCACATTTGAGCCCACATATTGGCATCATCGTTGATATGAGTTAGAAGTGGTGACTGAGTTCTAATCTGGGCGCCTGTTTCTCTCATTTTTTTAATTGCTTGTTTGACTGACCCTGTCTTTAATTCTACAAGATGGTTAAAGTGAGCCATAATAGCCAGATGTTTTCCTTTTGAAACAATTCTACGAAACGTATCTAGTGTTTCATCAGCGTCTTTGTCTGTCAAAACTTTGTATGGCCAATATGATAGAGCCTTTGTTCCAATCCTTATTGTCTTTAGATTTGGAAGATCTGCATCAAGTAATTTATCAATATATGCGGCAAAAAGACTAGCCTTCATTATCATGGGGTCTCCGCCTGTGAATAGTATGTCGCTAATTTCTGGGTGCTCCTTTACATATTGTGCTAGAGCCTCGCCCTCTTGCATTGCAAACTTCATTTCGTCCATTCCGACAAATTGAGGCCATCTGAAGCAAAAAGTACAATATGCATGACATGTCTGCCCCTGACTTGGGAAGAAAAGGACCGTTTCATTGTATTTGTGTTGCATTCCGTATAATTTTGTTCCATCTTTTAGAGTTGGGACATTTAGCTCCATTTGACCTGCAGGATGTGGATTTAATTGAAGTCTAATTGTATTTGCTGTTTCTTGAATCTCTTTTCTGTCTCCTCTTTTCATTACTTCAGCCATCTGATCAAAATGTTCAGATTTGAGCATGCCTTTTTGTGGAAATGTTAATGCAAAAATAGAATCATTCTGGGTGTTGTTCCAATCAATTAGCTGCTCGATGACATAGTTATTCGCCTTGAATGGCAGAACATTGCCAACAACTTCCATTTCAAATATTTCTTGTTCTGAAAATTTTTCAATCTGAGGAAGTTTTCTCAAATTAGCCAGTGTGTATGATTTTATGCTAGGAGACTCATCAACTGACCAAACAGACTCTTGATTTTGTGACGTTTGTGCCATTTGGTTAATTGTACTCTATGTTTGTTAAACGTTAGGATCTGGGTAGATTTGCTTTAAAAAGAGTGAAAATTCTTTAAAAAAGTTTGACTGTTATTCGTAAACTAGGCGACAAATTAACATAACTTCAGTAGATCGGGCAAATTATCGAGATTAGTGAAATAGATGGAAGAAGAGATTACTGAAATTTCAGTTGGTCAGTTTGATACAGTGTCCCAGCTGATAGCATCATCACTATCCCTGCAATTAGCGGTGGCAGGTCTAATAATTGGAATCATAATAATCGCAATTGTTTATACAAAATTTTCTAGATGGGTAAAATCCCAGAAAATGAATCATACAAAACCACATGTTTCAAGATTTGCACGAAAAATTATTTTGCCGTTTTTGGCTATAGCATTAATTTCTTCAGTTAACACATACATCCAAGTCTTTGAATTGTTTGATGAAGAAATCAATCAAATTGCAATAGATGGTGAGTTGGCGCCAAGTGAGGTGTTTGCAAAGATGTTAAACACGATGAATATCTTGGTTATTGGATATACAATTTCACAGCTTGTACCTATAGCGTTAACAAAGCGTGAAAGCTCTATTTCAGAGCGCGCCGACTTTGAGGCTTGGAGAGAGATGAGGGGTTTTGTTGACGACAAGGATGATTTGTTTCATAAATTGTACAAGTGGGTACCACCAAAACAAAAACCTGAAGATTTAACGGAAGAAGAGTTTCAGAATTATTTACAAACAGACGAGGGAAGGCAGTTCCTAGAAGGATTTAGAACCACAAAAGGCATTCCAATTGGAAGTTTTGAAAAAATAAAATCAAACCCATTTGAAGAGTGGAAAAAATCAGAACGGAAAAAATATGAAAATTACTATAACGAATGTGTTAGTGGTAACAATTCATCAGGAAGAAAACTTTTCCCTGGTGCAGTTCCTGAAGAAATTTTTCCAATTGATATATGGAGAGAGCAAAAAAGAGTAACAGGATTTGAACCACTAGTTCCTGCGTCAAAACCACCTGGATTTTATAAAAAACAGAAAGAAGGTGTTCCAAAGTCAGCAAAACAAGTTTTACCAATTTTAATTTTTCTTGGAGTTATCATTGGAGTTGTTTCATGGTGGGGAGTAGACCTGATTGTGTTAGCTACTGCAACAGGAGGAATTGCATTTGGTGTTGGACTTGCATTAAAAGAAACTTTGGAAAATTATTTTTCGTACATATTAATTCGTAAAGACAAGATTGTAAAAGAAGGAGACAGAATCCAGTTAGAAAGTGGTTACAATGGTGTTGTACACAAGATTGCACCAAGAGTTACATACATCAGAGACGCATTAAATGAATCTGTAGCAATAATTCCTACAAGACAATTAGTAACTGCTCAGATAGTTAACTACACAAAAGAGATCAAACTTGTTCCTGCAATTGTTAATGTAGGAGTTTCATATCTCAATAATCCACGTCAAGTTGCGTCCATTCTGGTTAAAGTTGGAAAACGCGCAATGATTGAAACTGTTGATGCTAAAGGACATCATCTGGTAAGACAGAACAGATGCCCATACCTTGACACAAATCAACCAAGCTGCGGTTGTGACAAAGACATTCATGTTGATGTAACACAGCCTGTAGTACGATTTGATAAATTCAATGATTCTTCCTTGGACTTCTCAATGTGGGTCTATGTTCGAGATTATGGTGCGCAATTCAAAACAAAAAGTGACATGCGAGTAATCATGTATGAAGAGTTCCAAAAATACGATATCAGGATTCCATGGCCAATTCGTACAGTCTATCAAGGAGATGAAAAGAGAGAAGCACAAGAAATTGGAACGCTTGATGCTGAACGAGATGGTGTTGTAGAAGAATATGGAGTTGGAGATTTGGGTAGAGGAGAAGGCGATGAATAGTTTTTCTAAGCATTTTTGATGTCTACGAAAACTTAAGAATCCGTTTTGACTCGATGATTCATTGTCAAAATATGTGGTAGTTGGAGGTAATTCTTCTCAAGGATTGGCTAGGAAAATAGCAAAAAAACTCAAAGCTGGCTATGTGAATACTTCAACTCGTACTTTTCCTGATGGAGAAAGCAAAATAACAATAAAGAAAATTCCTAAGAAAAAAATTATTGTTGTAGTTCAATCAACATTTCCACCAGTTGATTCAAATCTTTTACAATTACTTTCTATTGTATCACAAGCAAGAAAATACTCCTCAAAAGTTTATGCAGTAATTCCATATTTGGGATATGCAAGGCAGGATAGAGAATTTTTAGGTGGTGAAGTAGTTACTGTCTCAATAGTTGGGAAGATGTTAAAATCAGTTGGTGCAAAAAAAGTCATTGTTGTTGACATACACAGTAAATTAGCATTAAAACAGCTAGGAATTTCATCGGAAAATGTTAGTGCAATATCAAATTTGGCAAATTACATTAAAAGGTTAAAATTAAAAGATCCACTTGTAGTATCTCCTGACCAAGGCGGAACAGAAAGAGCAAAGAAATTTGCACATGTCCTAAAAACAGATTTTGTTGCGTTGAAAAAAAATAGGGATCGAAAAACTGGCAGAATTAACATTGTTACGGCAAAAGTTTCAGTTAAAGATCGAGATCTGATTCTAGTTGATGATATGATAAGCACTGGGGGAAGTATTATCAAAGCAACACAATTCCTAAAAAAACAAAAATGTAGACGTATCTATGTTGCATGCACACATGGATTATTTGTAAATGGAGCAGAGAAGAAAATTAGACGAGCAGGAGTTACACAGATAATCAGTACTAATACTATACCTTCTAATTCATCAAAAGTTGATGTATCTAAGATATTAGCAGAATCTCTTTTGTAAATGTGATATTATGAAATTAGTTTTTTTGGGAACGTCTGGTGCTATGCCAACTATTGATAGAGGTTTAACGTGTACTTGCTTAGTAAAGGATAATGAAGTTTTGATGTTTGATGCAGGGGAAGGAGCCCAAATTTCATATCTAAAATCAGGTTTGCCTTGGAATAAAAAAATGAAAATTTTTGTAACTCACCTTCATGGTGACCACTGTATTGGAATTTTAGGTCTCTTACAAACAATGAATTTACAAAATAGAACAGAGTCTGTTGAAATTTTTGGGCCTGATGGTATTGATGAATTTATAGCAGCAAACATTAAGATTTTGAATTTTGGTTTGTCATTTCCCGTTTTTATTTCAAAAATTAATGAAGGTATGATAGTTGATGAAAAAGATTATTCAGTTTCTGCAAGTGACGCTAAACATGGAATTCCAGCTTTTTCATTTCGTTTTGATGAAAAAGACAGACCTGGGCAATTTTTTCCTGAAAAAGCACAAGCCCTAAAAATTCCTGAAGGAAAATTGTGGCATGAATTACAAACAGGAAATTCAATTGAAATGGATGGTAAAGAAATTGTGCCATCACAAGTTACTGGAGATAAAAGACCTGGTAGAAAGATTGGAATTTCTGGTGACACAAGACCAACTGAGAAATTAGCTGAATTCTTCAAATATTGTGATTATGTAAGTTTTGATTCAACATTTGCAGATGAATTAAAGGAAAAGGCAATCGAGGCAAACCATTCAACTGCAAAAGAGGCTGCAGAATTAGCCGAAAAAGCCAACATATCTACATTAATTTTAACTCACTTCTCTGCAAGATATAATGATG
>JAKUOP010000033.1 GCA_022450565.1 Candidatus Nitrosopelagicus sp.
GAAACTAATGGTGCAACTATCTCCACGTATTTTATTTCAAATGTAGATGATTCTTGTAGAATAGTTGTCTGACCAGGCACAGAACTTATTGAAACTTTACCAATCTTTGCACCGCGTTGTTCAACAAACCAGACATCTCCATTATCATCAGCTGTTACAAACTGTGTGAATGAACCTTCAGTTGGAATTGTAACTTCAGTTATTCTATTGTTGTATGGATCATGGACGATAAGACTATCAATAACATGCTGTGCGACCCAAATATTGTCATATTTGTCCAAAACCATTCCAAATGGTAATGATTCTGGATTTGAAACATTTACTTTATCAAAACTTTCTAGTATTGGATTAAATTTCGTGATTGAAGGACCTAAGTGTTCTGCAATCCAAATATTTTCTTGTTTGTCAATCATTAACGCAAATGGTTCTGCAAGAGGTCCTTCAATAGGTGTAAATTCCGTCATTTGTTTTGTTTCTCCATCAATCTTTCCAAGATTTCCTACAAGTGATTCTGCAAACCAGACA
The DNA here is from genome assembly GCA_022450565.1 of Candidatus Nitrosopelagicus sp. GTDB lineage: Archaea > Thermoproteota > Nitrososphaeria > Nitrososphaerales > Nitrosopumilaceae > Nitrosopelagicus. Next base: position 526 of record JAKUOP010000033.1, read on the forward strand.
TTGTTAGAACTATCAATCTCGATTGCAGTAGGCCCTGCGTCTGTAGTTAATGTATTGTAAATATCAAACTTTTTAGTTTCTTGATCATACTCTAGTAAAATACTTTGATCCATAACAGCAACCCAAACATCATTATCATGATCAATTGCAACAGATGTAGGAATTGATTTTTGATTTACTAGTGTAAACTGTGGTAGTGAAATAATCTCAAATTCTTCTGTTTGTGGATCAAAATTTCCAATTTTGGAATTTGGTGTGTCAGTAAACCAAATCTTTCCTTCCTTGTCCATATCCATGAAAATTGTTGTTAAACCACTAAATGTGTATGGCGTAAACTGTTCATCTTGTATTGAAAACTTCCATAGTCTTGGTTTTTGTGCATCTGAAATCCAAATATTTTTTCCATCATACACGGGATACAATGGAGCGGTGTCATCTGCAGGTATTTCATATTCTATAACATCAGTTTTCATATTTGCCAATGCAGGTTTAATTCTAACATCAAACAATACACTCTCATTTGCATTTTCAGTTCGTTGCGCTTCTAATTCTATTTGCCAAACTCCTGCAAAACTAAATGTTGGTTCTGCAGAATATCTTGTAAAAACATCTTGCCCAGTAATCTGATTTTCAGTTACTTCAGCCGCAATTGGTGCAATACTTCTAAGTGGATTTGAAACTTTGATCTTTACAGTTGAAATATCTGCAAGCGGTTGATCGTCTAGTCCTGAAACTATAACATTAATTTGATTTGGTCCAATACCTACTGGTAGTATTGTAACATCAAATCTTGCATTTTCTGAAAACAATGAAGCTTCATATCCACTAATTCCCTGTTCTGCACTTACTGACTGAATTTCTCCAGCAGGAAGAGATGAGTTTACCAATAATGCGACAACTGCAAGCAGTGCAATTCCAAGTCCTGCTTCAAATCTTAATGGTTTTTTTAATTTCTTGAAAATTGCAGTGGATTTCAAGTCTTTTTTGGCTTGCTGAGTAAATCTAATTTGATAAAATCCTCCAAATGCAATCATTGCAGATGCAATTGCAATTTTTAGCATGATTAACTTCCCATATGTTGACTCTGTAAGTGATGAAACATTACTATCCAAGAACCAAAGCAGCATTGGTCCTGTAATAATTAAAATTCCTAAAGAAATTATTATCATTCCTGAAAATCTTGGAATCAAACTAATAGTGATTTTATCTCTAACATTTGCATCTAATTTTGTAATAGATGGTAAAATAACAAACCCCAAGAAAATTACACCGCCGATCCAAATTGATGAAAGCAAATTATGTACATAATCTAAAATTATTGGTGGAGCCATCTCAGTTGATGCACCGTGCCCCATCATTGTAGTTGTTGCAATCAATGCAAGCGCAAATACGAGCATTGGTAATTGTGTCTTAAATGAAATTTGGTTTTTTCTTTCTATCCAAAACCATATTCCAATTAGAATTATAGTGAGAATCATTCGTGTAAGCCATGTGGAACCAAACGTAGTTTCAATAACATCAAGTGGTGATACCTCAAGTCGCCATGTTTGAACACCCAACATGATGAAATTGGAGGCAAATACTGCAATTATACCAAAACCAATCACTTTAGAGAATCTTGCTCTAAATGAACTATCAATTAACGCAATTTGTTCTTTGAATCTTGTTTGTCCAGTTGACCAAATTGCAATTGATGCAATTACTCCTCCTAACACAATGGTTTGACCAACTAAACCTGGAAATCTTGCAATTGATTCAGGAACAAATGTAGTTTCAGATTGTTCTTGTGATTCAAGTAACGATACATCAATCTGTACATCGCCTACACCAAAAATAATCGCAGCATGCACTAAATGCCCATCAACTTTTGATAATACCTTACTTGCAATTGTATACACACCATCTTCTAGTGGTTGTGTAGTAATCACAAGTGATGACTCTGCGTTATGATATGCCGTGTCACGCTTGTCTACCTGATTTCCATCAGAATCAAAAATTTTTAGTTCAGAAAAATCAATCTCTACTGCTTCTGAGTAGTGAGTAACTATTTGTGTAGTGCCGACAGCAGCATTTTGCCCTTGAGCAGGTTCTGAGTCTAGAAGAAATGGATGCCCATATGCTAATGGAAATCCTATCAATAGCAATAATGGAATTATCCAAATTATTTTCAATCCAATCTAAAAGCTAGGTGTTCATAATTTAAAGAATTACCAATTCGAAAGTTGTACCATCTTAGTAAAGATAATAACGTGTGAATTTGTCTTTGAATCGTGAAAAAATATTTTGTCTTGTTAGCAGCATTACTTGTATTTGGAACAGGCTTTTCTGGTGTACATGCACATACTACAGTTGAGGTTGGTTCTTATGAAATTGAGGTTGGATGGCAAGACGAGCCCCCAGTTGTAGGAATCCTAAATGCCATAACTATTGACATTAGAGAACCAAATGAAGAAACTGGTGCCTACAAAAATATTTCAAATGGATTTAGAAGTATGGATGCAACAGTAATGTCTGGTGGCGCTTCCAAAGTTCTTGACGTCAACTCAGATCCTAGTCCTGGACACTATTACGCAAAAATTATCCCAACAAAGATTGGTTCTATGGAGGTTAAAGTAAAGGGAGATCTTAATGGTACACCTGTTGACGTCATAGTTCCAATAGAAGACGTTGAAAGCACATCTGTGCTTGATTTTCCCCCTTCATCTAGTTCTGCCTCAGGGCAAGAAATTGGTGCCTTGAAAAATGCCCTTACTTCATTACAAAAAGATGTTTCTAACATCAAATCAAATGTTGGTGATGTTAGTCTAACTTCTGATGGAATAAGTATAGAGTCAGCATACAACTTTGGTGTTTTTGGATTGTCACTTGGTGCAGCAGCTGTTATCATTGCAATTATAGCAATGCTTAGAAGAAAATAAAAAAAAGAAAAAAGAAAAGAAGTTTTGGTTTAGAGTTTTGGCATTAAACTAACTCTTGACTTTGCAGTTATTGCAATTATTGAAGCAATTGCTACTACAAGAATCAATGCAGCTATTGTACCAAATTCTGGAACCACTTGTACATTGTTCGTTGTTCCAATTGGACCAGTCATTTCGTCACCAGGGAATCCAAATCCAGTGAATGTAACTGATACATCAACTGGATTGTCATCAGATGCGTCTGCACTAAGTGTTACATCATGACTTGATTCTCCAGTATGAGAGTGTACACTATCTTCGTACAATGTTTCACCATCGTGTGTGACTACAACATCGTAGTTAGTGTGTTCTGTTCCCATTCCCATTCCGTCAAGAATTGTAACATCAATTGTTATTCTTTCACCTGCACTTGCAGTTTCTGGAGCGCCAATTTGGATATCAACTACACTTGGTGTTGATTCCATTTCCATTGAACCATGATCATCTCCGTGATCATCATGTTCTTCTTCAGCGGCTCCTGCTGCTTCAACAATTACAGTTCCTACCATCCATGGATGAACCATACAGAAGTAAGGATACTCTCCTGGTTCATCAAGTATAACTGAATAACTCATTCCAACCATTACCAAACTACTGTCCCAAACACCGCTTGGGCCATCTGTTGGCGTTCCTGCAGTTGATGTGTGTGCAGCAGTGTCATTATTCTTGAATACGACTTCGCCGCCAGCATCAATTGTTACAGTTGCTGGAATAAAGCAATCTGGTTCACAACCCGGGGTTGATGAACCTGCAGCATTTTCAACTACTGCCTTTGCGTGGTCTCCATATGCACTAGGTGCAGCTGCAGCCATAGAAGCAATAGCGAAAAGAACGAATAACGAACCTATAGTTTTCGTTTTCATTAAAATTCTTACTGCCTAGGTTAATAAAAATGATCTTAGTATGAATCGAAAATTGTACTATCTTGATTTTTATTCTGTTATCAAAATCGCAAAACATGAAAATTGTACTCTTATTGGCAGTTTTGATAATTTCTCCAGTTTTGGCTTCAAATGCATTTGCACATCAAGTAGATGCTGTTGGGGATTATAGAATTCAGATTGATTGGAAGAACTGGCCAGTAGTTGCTGGTGAAGCAAATGCAATTATTGTTTATGTTAGTGAGATGGACAAAAGTCTTGAGCCTGTAGACCAAGAGTTTGTTTCTGAAAAAGGTATAGAGGGTTTGAAAAAAACTCTGAAAATAAAACTTATTGTTGATGATGCAAATATTACATTACCTTTAGCACCAACTGGTGTACCTGGTGTGTACGAGGCTCCTATCACTCCAACATTTTCTGGATGGTCACAACTAAACTTTATTGGAACAATTAATGATACTACAATAAATCTTACATTACATCCTAAGAAGGTTGAAGACCCATCATTTCTACAATTTCCATCAGTTGAATCGAATCAAGTAGAAATTGATGACTTTAACAGAGAAATTGATGATTTGCGTGGAGACATTAGAGAATTACAAGAAACAGTTAACGAACTAAAAGAATTTGAAGAGGAAAAAGATGTATGGAGTGGCTATATGATAATTGCTGCTATAGCATTAAGTTTTGCAGGAATAGCAATTGGTATTGCATCATTTGCAAAGAAAAAATAATTTTACTTTCTAAGTTTTTTACTTAGTGCAATTACTACAACTGCTGGTGCTACTAAGTACATTCCAATGTTTAGCATTATGATTCCAATTCCATAGCCAAGCATTTCTTGCTCTGTGTCAATGTCGACATA
>JAKUOP010000034.1 GCA_022450565.1 Candidatus Nitrosopelagicus sp.
CTTTAGTGTTATTTTCTCTGCAAGTGATACGTTTGCAGTAAATTTACTTTTCTTACCTGATAGGTCCAGAAACTCCTCTGAAATCTTCTCTAATGATGCCTTTCCTTGACTAATTTCGGGCTCAACATCGCCACTAACGTCTATAATGGAAAAACTAGCATTACATTTCTCGATTTTTTCTTCAATTTCTAAATTTTTTCTTCTTAACTCAACAATTTTTTCTCTTGCATATACGATTAACTCATTTTTCCTTGACTCTAATTCTTCAACTTTTAATTCCTGGGTTCGTAGTTTTTCAACTTCCTGTTTCAAATCTGATATTCTTTTCTCTCTTTCAGTTTTTTCCTTCTGTAATTTCTTTAACAATGGTTCTGAATCTTTAATTATGGTTTCAAACTCTGTTATTTTGTTAGAAACTATTCCCAAATCTTCATCATCATAATCATATTGCTCTTTTATGTTGGAACGAAACTTTTCCTTAATTCCTTTCATTGACAAATTTGCAAGATCTAGTTTGTCAATTGTAATAATTGAGTTTAACAATTCCTTGAACTCTTTTGGTTTTGCCTTGATTATTTTTTCCAGTTCTCCTTGTTGTACTATGGATGAAATTCTAATTTTGTCAAAGTCTAAACCAATTATAGACTCGATGGCATTACTCATCGTGTCATTTCCTAATTGACTACGTTCTCCTTGTGCAGTTAAAACCTCCTTTCCTTCTGTTATCTTGTATAATTTTGCCTCGGTTGTTCCTTTTGCAGTAAGACTTCTTACTGCTTTGTAGATCTTATCACCACTAGTAAATTCTACAGATGCTTGTCCCTTTGCTTCTCTATATTTTACCAAACCTTTGTTGTTTGGTCTTGTATGTTTTCCAAATAATGCAAATGTTATTGCATCTATTACGCTTGATTTTCCAGAACCATTCTGGCCCATGAATACTGTTATTCCTGGCTTGAGGGCAATTTCACTTTCTCCATGTGAAAGAAAATTCAACAGTTCTATCTTTCTAAGCATCTTTCTTACTCCTGAATTGCTTGAAATTTTTCATCACAATTTCATTTGCCATTTCAATTTCATTTTTTTCTAGTGCTGGCAACAATTCTTTTGTTGCAAATTCTGCCAGCTCTTCGTCTTCGAGATATTTTTTGGCCAGACTTGTCACCTCTTTGTCAATAGATGGTCTGTCACTGAAAATATGATGTCCTTCTAGATCTTCATCAACTGATTTTATGCGTAAAAACAGGCAATTTTTCCTTAATTCTGCAATTTTTACATCAATTAAATCCAAATCAACATCTTTACCTTTTATTTTGATTTCTACAATTGGCTTTGCATCAAGTGAAGTTATCGTATCGGAAACTTTTGCAATTTCGTCTTCTATTTTTTCTATGTCTATTGTAGATGAAATTTGGGGTCTAATTTTTAGTGGTTGCCACGATTCTGTAATTTTTGACTCGGTAATTTCCCCTTCGAAGAATCCTTTTTCTTTCTCACCAATTCCTTGTGAATCTGTGTGTTCAATCGAACCTGGATATACAACCGGACCGTTCAGATGATCATATCTTACAACAGTTTTATCGTGTAAATGCCCCATTGCATAATAATCAAAATTACTTGGAAGTTCCGTAGAATTTAGTTCCCCTGCGTATTGGTTTATCTCTATAATTCCTTGATGCATGACAAGAATTTTTGGTCCATTATGCTTTTCAGCTTCATTATATGCTTCTTTTAATTTACCTTTGAAAAATTCAGCTTCATTTTTTCTAAATTTATCAAAACCTATGATCAAAACATTCTTGTGAAAAAATGGTTTACCGTTTTCCAAATAATTTGTAAATCCTAGTTTATGTGGGATGAATGAAACTGGAGTATCTTTTATGTTACTAATATCGTGTTCTCCTAATACGAAATATGATGAAATGTTATTATCTTTTAGACGTTTTAATGCATTTGCAAATTTTATCTGTGCTTTGCCACGAGGATTTGGAACATGAAAAATATCTCCTGTGAAAAGAACAAACTCCACTTTGTCTGTGATTGATTGGTCAATTGTCTGATCAAATGCATCGTAGATGTCTTTTTCTCTTTCATCTAATCCCAATTGTGTGAATCCCAAATGTGTGTCTGAAATATGTGAAAATTTCATTTTACAAATCCTCTTTGTCTATTAGTTCTTGACTTGATTCTTTTTTTGTCATCTTGATTGATTTACTCCATGCGTTAGTTGCAGAAATATCTGAACCAAATCCTTTTGATTTTGTTTCTTCATCAATCTTGACCAATGTTGGTATTTTGACAAATCTTCCTGTTAGAAATCCTTCTCCTACATTTAATGATGAAAGATGACCTGCCATTTTCTCAGTAATCTCTTCAGATGTGTTGAAAATACTGTCTTGGTCTCTTTTTTGAATCATTTTTAGTACTGCAAATGAGCCCATCTGACTGAGAACATCCTCATCAACTTTTGATGGTCTTTGTGATACTATGCACAATCCCATGCCAAATTTTCTAGCCTCTTTTGCAATTTTCCCTGCAATGAATTTGGTTTCTGTATCACTTCCTACTTTGATGAATGTGTGTGCCTCTTCTATAACGAAAAATAATGGGTCCTGAAAAATTACATCTCTATTTCCTAATGCTGCATTCTTTCTATCATTAAATGCAGTTTCTAAATAGTAAGAGAGTCCTATATCCGCTTGTTTTTCATTAAAGTTTGTAGCGTTTAGTATGTTGATTGAATTTTGTCTTAAACTGTCTCTTGGGTTTTCAATTAGAGGATCTATTACATTTGAATATAATCTTCGTGCTCTTTGAACTCGTGTTAAGAGCCTACCTGCCTTTCTCCTCCTCTCTCTTTCTTCAACTGCATCTGCACCATTTGAATTAGCAATTACAGGATCTAATGCACCTATTCCATCTTTAATCAGAACTAATTCAGCTTCTAGTCTTTCCCAAAAATTGGTTTCTTCTCTTATTCGTTCAAAAATTTCTATTAAAATATCTGCTTGATGTATTGCACTTTTTGGAATGTCTATTATCTGTGCAAACTGATCACCTGATAATATTCTTGGTGTGATCTTTGCATCTACGTGATTGACGTTAATCCTATTATTTTGTTCATCAAATAATTCTAATTGTCCGTAGTCATTATGGTAATCAAAAATTATTGCTGTACCATTTCTTTTTCCAATTTCTCTTGCTAACACTGTTACAAAATTACTTTTACCCATTCCTGTCATAGATAAAATTGCAAGATGTCTTGAAACTATTTCATCAATGTTAATTTTTGCATCAATTTCTTTGGTTCTAAGTAAATTTCCAATTCTTGACCATTTTGAACCATCTGGCGAAAAAATTATTTTTAATATGTCATTTTCAATATCTGAAATTTTTGTTCCTGGGATTGTTGGTGTAGATGGTAATGTTGGACGTCCATTTTTTAGTGATTCAACTGTACCAATAATTCTGATTGTAGTTTCAAAACCTTTATCTCGTGTACTATCTTTAGAAACTTCTACACTTTCTATTGCTTCTTGAAAATTTGTGATATTTGAAATTGCAGAACTTGATGATAATGACGTTTCTACTAAGCCCAAACATTTGTCATCATCTCTTTCTATAGTTACATATTTTCCTAATGGTAGTGGTTCTTTTGCCTGAATTTTGATGTTAATTGGGTCTGTTACATCCTTTACAATTCCTAGTATCATTATGATACTGCCTCTCTAGATCCAATTTCATGTCTCAATCCATAGTCACTGGCTATCACTTCTAGATCTTTTACATGAATCTCGCAATTATTATGTGCCAATTTTAAGGCATATGGATAACCATGTTTTGATTTATACGATATATGATCTATTACATGTTTAAAATCTTCTTCAGTATGCCCATCTCCAAACATTTCAATTTTCAATAATTGTGTGTCTGCTGCTAATCTTGCATATACATATGATATTGTGATATTTTTTGATGTGAATCTTGTTCCAATAGTTTTCAAAATTTTAGTCATTCCCGTTTTCTTTGATGCATGATTGAAATACATCACATCTGCAAAAGTTGCATCAAAATGTGTTCTTGAATTAGATGTCTTTGCAACAAAAATGATATTTTGATGGTTTTCTAAAATAGGAATAATTTTCTCTTCATCTTCTTTAGTTCTAAAGTTATGTGATAGTACAGAACCATCTACCAAAACAAAATCCGCTTTATCGACTGTATTTTCTAATGCAATCATTTCAAACATGGCTGCATTTGATGCAACTTTATCCTCTTCTCCCGTTGCTATGTTTACATCTGATTTTTCAAAAATTTTCTCACCATTTTCATCACTTGCAAACACATCAATACCATAAAGTTTCATTCCTTGGTATTTTTTTTCTGCATAACTGCTATCTATTGCAACAATCTTACAAGGTTCTTTTTTTGGGATAAATTCTATCCACATTTCTTTTGCTTTTTTTACAGTTTCTTTGAATTCTTTACTAGTCAGCTTATCTATATTTTCATTTTTTCTTTCTGATGCTTTTTTCAATAGTGTATTACGCATAATAAGCAATTTCACTATTCATGAATATGAACATTAGGGTAGAAAATGAGCTGGCTATTTGTCAGAACTCAATATTATTTTTCATCTTTTGATTTATCGGGATCTACTTTATCCCACATGTGCATATTTCCACGTAACAAAAATGAGCCTACAATTATTGTAACTAGTCCTACTACTACGAACATAAAACCTCTACCAATTACGCCTAATTTTGACATGTTATAATTTGGAATGCATTATTATTAAGACGTATTTTCTCTAAAATATGCCAAAACGCAAGGATATTGCCATATGGATTGCAATTCTTGGAGGCGGAATAGGATTCTTTTTCTTTTATGGAATTGCAGCTGAAATGATGAGATGATTTCATGATTCAGTTTGATGACAATGTAAAAATTTTTGTAAATTTTCAAAAATTAGGGTATGTTGCAACCGTCTCTTCAGATGGTACTCCGAATCTCTCACCAAAAGGAACTATTGCAATTCTTGATGACTCTCGATTAGTATTTGCAAATATTCGTTCTCCTAAAACAATTGAAAATTTAACAAAAAACCCTTCAATTGAAATTAATGTAATTGATCCTTTCTCTCGATTGGGTTATAGATTCAAAGGATTGTCTAAAATTTTCTCTGATGGTGATGATTTCAAAACAATTCTTGATT
>JAKUOP010000035.1 GCA_022450565.1 Candidatus Nitrosopelagicus sp.
GATCGCACATAATTATTATTTTTCAAATTGACTATCATAAAGATAAAATATACAATATTTTTAGAAATTCCATGAAAACATTATTTTTGATAAGACATGGTAAGGCTAGTCTTGAAGGTAGTGATCGTGAACGTGGACTAACAGAAGAGGGAAATGAACATGCAAAACATATTTCTGGTATATTGCTAAAGGTTGAACCAAAAATCCAAAAAATCTTCACTAGTCCCTTACGAAGGGCTATTTTGACAATTGAACCATTTTCACAGGCAACAAATTTGGAAATCAAAATTATTGAAGAACTACATGAAAAAATCACTGGTGATACTGAAGGAAGAAACCTTAATGAGGAAAAAAAGAAAATGTGGGAAGACTTTGACTCAAAATTACCTGGGGGTGAATCTAGTTCTGAAGCTACTCAGAGAGCGATATCTGGCTTAAAACTAGTCTTAAATGATTTGCCTGAAAATGGATCTGCTGCTGTTCAATGTCATGGAACTCTGATTGCTTTGATACTGCACAACTATGATCCGTCATTTGGATTTGATCAATGGAAATCTATGACCATGCCTGATATTTTCCAAATTAATTATGATGGTGAAAAAGCACAAATTATACATATAGGCTGTAAAAACATTGAAACATTCAAGATTGGAGATAAATAAAAAATGGTTTTAGACGTTGATAAAAAATATTTGAAAGAACGCCAGTACAAAAGTAGTGGAAATCTTGAAGCACGTATAGCAATTCATCAGAAATTTAGAACAAATCCCGAGTCATTTCATAAGTGGATCTGGAACAATCTCAAAATTGATAAACCAATTAAAGTCCTAGAAGTTGGGTGTGGAACCGGTCAATTTTGGATTGAAAATTATTCTAGTTTGCCTGAGAATTCTCATCTAACTTTGACAGATTTCTCTGAAGGAATGATTGAAAAAATTAGTTCAAAATTGGATCATAGCAATATCAAATTCGAAGTTGCTGACATCGAGAATTTACAATATGAGGATAATTCATTTGATTTAGTTATGGCTCATCATGTAATTTATCATGCATCTGATAAGGATAAAGCTATTTCTGAATTAAAACGTGTGACAAAATCAGACGGAACCATTTCGATAACATCCAACAGTGAAAGACACATGCTTAATGTTTATACAATTTCTCATGATATTGATAATAATTATTCAATGGTTCGAAATATTGATGGATTTACAGAAGAAGATGCAGATAAAATATTACCTTCACATTTTCAAACTTATCAAAAAGAAATCTATGAAGATCTTCTAAAAGTTACTGATTCAGATTTCATGTTAGAATATATCAAATCAACAACGGAGCCTCGAAAAATGGATTTGAAAGAATCATTTTATGATGAATGGGCTAAAATTGTTAAAGATGAAGTAGATGAAAAAGGATTTTTTGGTATATTGAAACGTTCACCAAATTTCATCTGTAAAAAAAATTAATTATTCTGAAACACTAAGAATCTTCTTTCAGGAACATTTACTGGATATTCTGATTTTACCATTTTTTCTTCTAATAAAGTGAATTTTTTCTCAAGAATTAGGCGTTTTGGCTTGAATAATTCTGGATCATATGTATCTGGGGAAATTGTTTCCCACATTAAATGGCCACCTTCATTCAACAATCCTTGTATCTTTTTTATATATTCATCAAATGTAAATTCTGTATTACCGTCAATTGTATCATCATTCGCTAATGAAAAAATTATATCAAATTTTTTAGTTGTTTTAAAATCTTCGAATCTGGATGGATGTAGATCTACATTATTGATATTCAAAAATTCTTGTGTATCTTTTCCAATATTTACGAGATATGGATTTATTTCAACACCATCAACATGTTTCAAAAATTTTGATAAATGTAAAACAAGAAAACCACAATTACATCCAATGTCTAGTGCCACTTTTTCAGTTGTTAAATATTTTTTAATATCATATCTCTCTAGCCTTTGCTCAGTTGGACGACATCCTGGTAATTTTATCTCATCAAATCCTTGATAGAAACTCATTTGTTGTGCATAAACAAAACTTTTCCAATTAGATTTTTGTTCTAGTATATGATGTTCAAGTTTCTTATGTAATTCTGCTAATTCTGGTTCCAATTCAGCCATTTTCTATATTAGATGTATCCTAATTGTTTTAATTTTTCTTCTACCAATTCATCTTCAGATTTCTTACCTGATTCATTTTGTATTTCTAACGCTTTTTCTAATATATGATGAACGTATTCTTCAACCGATTCAAATCCTAAAATTGGATCCTTAATTTTTAATTCGATTGAATCAAAAATACTCTTCTTCAGATTTATTGGTTTTGTTTCAGTCATATCGTGAATAATTCCTACTTTCATATATTCTTAGATGTGCTTAAAATCATAACGTTCCTTAATAAAATCTATTGATTTTACTGGTGTAGGATCCATCTTGAGTAAAGTTGCTTTGTATATGCTAGTGTAATCTAAAACATAGATTAAATTAATTAATTTAGAAAATATACTATCTTCTTCTGATACTACTTCCTTAAACGATATATTTTTGTCATTGAAATACTCTTTCAAAATATCCCATCTTCTTTTTGTTTGTGGGTGATCATCTTTTCCTCTAATGAAAATTGGTTTACTTGTGGAACTTTGTTCCCATGCTACAATTCCATTATGACAAGCTTCAATCAAATCTTCATTAATTACATGCATCTTGGAATTTTCTTGTAACGAGTTTTTGAATCTAATTGCAGCTGCTTTTAATCCATATGGATAATAAATGACGGGGGTTGGTTCTAACCACTCTGCTAGTTCAAGTGCTTTATTTGAACTAGATAAATTCTCTGACCAAATATTTTTCCTTGTCTCTTCTAAACTTACTAATGTATTCTTCATATCATTTTCTTTAATTTTTACAATATTTTCTAAAATCTTTAAAACTGGAAATAAAAAATTCACAAATGAAACTCTAGGGGAATTTATCATCTCAAGTTCATAAAAATCAATTTTTCTCTTTTCACAGTATTCTTTCATCTTCCCTCCTGACGAAAATGCAATTGTTTTACATCCTGTCTCATATCCTTGTTTTAATGCTGATAATGTTTCTTCGGTATCTCCAGATATGCTGATTGCAATAAGTAACGTATCTTTGTCAACACTTGCTGGAAGTGTATATCCTTTGATAACTGATACATGAATTTTTTCTTTTGATAAAATTGATGCAATAAAATCTCCTAATGCTCCTGAACCTCCCATTCCGCAGACTGCTATACGATTAACTTCGTTATATGAGGAATTTACTTGTGTTTTTTTATATGATTCTCGTGCAATTTCTGGCCATTTATCATATGTCTCATACATTTTTTTTACATCAAATTCTTGCAAATCTTTAAGTTCCATAATTAGATTCTTCAATGAATTATTGTAAAATACTTACCTACTCGTTCATATTATTAAAAAATAATATACGCCTAATTCTTTGCAATCTATATGAGCCTAAAAACTGTTGAATGGAAAAATAATTCTGTAGTAATGATTGACCAAACAAAATTGCCCAATATTTTAGAATATGTGACGTATACTGATTTTAATGAAGTTGCTGATGCTATACGTACATTAGTAGTTAGAGGTGCACCGGCAATCGGTGTCTCTGGAGCATTTGGTCTTGCTCTAGCTTCTTTACAAAGTAATGCCACTGAAAAAAATGAATTAATTTCATACATGCAAAATGCAAAAAAAATCTTATTTGAAACAAGACCTACTGCTGTAAATCTTGCATGGGGATTAGACAAAATTATGGAAATAGCACAGCAATCTGCAACTGTAGATCAAATAAGAATTGATGTTGTTAATCATGCAAAAAAAATGGCTGAAGATGACATACAAATCAATATGACTATGGGGAAAAATGGTTCAGAATTATTCAATGACAATGATACCATCATGACTCATTGTAATGCAGGTGCATTAGCTACTGTCGGTTATGGTACTGCATTAGGAGTAATTCGTGCAACAAAAGATAGTGGTAAAAATATTAAAGTTATAGCTACTGAAACTCGTCCAATTCAACAAGGTTCTAGATTAACTGCTTTTGAATTAAAACATGATGGAATTGATGTTAGTCTAATTCCTGATACTGCGGTTGGTTATTCAATGGCTAATGGTTTAGTGGATAAAATTGTTGTTGGTGCAGATCGAATTTTAAGAACGGGCCACGTTTACAATAAAATCGGAACATATCAGGTAGCTACTATGGCAAATCAACACAAAATTCCATTTTATGTTGCAGCACCACTTTCTACATTTGATATGAAGAGTAATCCTGAAGATGTAATAATTGAACAACGAAAAGCATCTGAAGTAACCGGAATCGGGGATAAAAAAACCGCACCTGATGGAATCAATGTAATCAATCCAGCATTTGATATGACTCCTCCTGAACTCATTGCAGGTATAATTACCGAAAAAGGTGTTGCAAAAGCACCATTTGAGGAATCCATAAAAAAATTATTCCAAGCTAATTAACATCAAGTTTTTATTCATTTCATGTGACTTTTTTTTATGAGTACTGTTAATGTAGAAAATGTACGTGATTCACTCAAAAATTGTATGGATCCTGAAGTGCCATTAAGTATTATAGATATGGGTTTGATTTATGGAATTGATATAACTGAA
>JAKUOP010000036.1 GCA_022450565.1 Candidatus Nitrosopelagicus sp.
TATTATGCTCTAATTCTATTACATCAAATCCAAGATTCTCAAGAAATGATTTAAGAAATTTTTCAGGAAACTTATGAATAATAATTGGAATTTTCTTATTTAATTTTGATAATGTAGATGAACTACAATGATCTGGGTGGATGTGACTAATATGAATAAAATCCACATCATCAAATATTTCTGGTCTAAAATCATATGGAGGATAAATTCCCCATGAGCCAAAATATTCTTCTCCATCTAACCAAGGATCGCATAAAATTTTGACATTTTTGTCCTCAATTAAGACAGATGCAGAATTTAGATATGTTATCTTCACTTTTTTTAATTAAAATTTTAGATATTAAAATTAATCATATGAAATGTATCCAAGAGCTTAAAAACTCGCTTGTTAAGAAATTTCAAAATGAAATTCTTATTCATCTCGCCTAGATTCTCTGGTGGAATTGGTGGTCATGCTGCAATGTTAGCTGATCAATTAACCAAAAATGGTCATCAAGTCAAAAAAATGGAAACTACTCATATCCCAATAAAGAATATGAAAAACCCAAGCTTTGCTGTGTTAAGTAGCTTAAAGAGTATAGTTGATAGAGAATCCTACGACATAGTTCATGGATTTAACATTCCATCAGCATATGCAATGAAATATGCAAAAGGAAAAAAGAAAGTTCTATCAGTTCATGGAGTATTTAGTGATCAGGTTGATACATTACACTCAAAATCAGTTTCATCTATTGCAAAAAATGCACAATCGCAGGTTTTACAATGGCCTGATAAATTAACTACTGACTCGAAAGCTACACAAAAACTATACAAAGAAAAATTTGATATAGAATTTGAATATTTACCGTCACCTTTGGATACAACCATGTTTAAAAAAATTGGATCTGTTGAAAAAATTGAAAACCAAATAGCATATGTTGGACGTGATAGTCATGAAAAAGGAATTGATATCCTAAAAGAGGCTGAATCAGAAATTAATGGAAACATTGTATATTGTACAGATCGTTCCTGGGAAGAGGCAATGCAGATTATAAAATCATCTAGTATCGTTGTGGTTCCATCTAGAATGGAAAGTTTACCTACAACTGTTAAGGAAGCATTTTATCTTAACGTTCCAGTAATAGGAACTAGTGTTGGAGGGATTCCTGAATTGATAAAAAATAATGAAACTGGAATTTTAGTTCCACCTGAAAATCCATCTGAACTAGCAGAAGCAATTAATGAATTATTATCTGACAGAGAGAAATCAGAAAAACTTGCTACTAATGGAAATACATTTGTAAAAAATAATATGACTTGGGATGTTATATTACCAAAATACATTCAATTCTATGAAGATTTGTTAAAGGATTAACTGATAATTTTGTTCACATGTTCACAAATTTCTAAAGCTTGGTCATCTGTGAGTTGTGGATATGAAGGAAGAGAAATAATCTCTTTTGAAAATTTTTCACTATTTGGTAATTTATATCCAAATTCTTGATAAATTGGTTGCTTGTGTATTGGTGTTTCATAATAGATAGCAGAACCTATTTCATTATCTGCTAATTCTTTACGTATCTCATCTCTTTTTTCATGTTTTATTACTATTTGATGATAAACTGATTTTCCATCTTTATTCTCGGGCAAAATACAATCTTGTACTAAATTTTTTCTATAGATTGACACAATTTCTCTTCTTCGTGCAGTTTTCTCATCAAGATGTTTTAGTTGTACTCTCCCAATTGCAGCATTTACTGTGTTAAGACGCATTGTAAATCCTAGTTTATCAAATTCATTCTTTGTTTTTCTACCATTATCACGAATTGATTTAATTTTTGACACAATTGCTTCGTCATCTGTTGTAGTCATTCCTCCATCTCCACCAACTGTCATGTTTTTTGTTGGATAAAATGAAAAACATCCTACATCCCCAAGACTACCAACTTTTTTTCCTTTGTATTCTGCACCATGTGCTTGACATGCATCTTCTATGATTGGAATTTTTTGTTCCTCTGCAAAAGATTTAACCGAATCAAAATCACAAGGGTTGCCGTAAATATGAACAGGAATGATTGCATTTACAATATTTTCATTATTTGATAGATCGATGCCTCCATCATTCGTCTTAATATCCGTCAAAATTGGTTTTGCATTTGTCATTCTGATACAATTTGCTGAAGCAATGAATGAATTTGTTGGAGTTATGACTTTATGTGATTCTCCTATTCCTAATGCCATCAATGAAATTTGTAATGCACCATTTCCAGAACTAACGGATGCTGCATATTTTGTACCCGTATATCTTGCAAATTCTTCTTCAAACTTTGAGACGCTTTCTCCACCTACAAATGATTCATTTCGTAATGCATGTATTGCAGCATCTTCCATTTCATTTGTAAATTCTTGAATAAAAAATGGAATTTTCATATCAAATATCTCCTATATTGTGTTTTTTTAAGTGATTTAAAAAATCATTACAAATTTTTTCCCAATTAAAATTATTTTTAACAAATTCTTTGCCTTTTACACCCATTTCATTTGCATTTTCTAAACTATTGAGTAGTATTGAAAGTTTTTCAAATAACTCATTTGGATTATTTTTCTGTATTAAAAATCCTGTTTCTCCATCTTTCATAAGTTCAGGAATTCCGCCAACATTAGTTGCAATGACAGGTTTTTCCATTAATTGTGCTTCTTGTAATGTAAGTGGTGACATATCAATTCCACTGATTAATGCGTATACATCAATCTCCGTTAGAAATTCTCTAACTTTATTTGGATATTCTAATGAACCAAGCCAATGAAAATTTTCATATTTTTCTAATAGTGGAAGAACTTTATCTCTATACACTCCGTCTCCTGCCCAATAGAAATGAACATCCGGCATTTTTTTTAAAATTTCTGGCAGAACCATCAATTCTTTTGTTTTTTCCCAAATAGTTGCACTTTGTAAAATCCCAACACATGGATGTTTCAATTCCATACCTTTCTTTTGAAACCAATTATCAGGAGTAATTCCTTGATACATTGTTTCCACCGATTTTTCAGAATATCTTTTTTTAGTTATTTCTGAAAGATGATTACAAATCGGAAGAATTAATTCTGAATTATTAAAACAAATTTCTCCCATTTCATCCCATTTGTTTATGGCAATTTTTTTACCTGCTGATTTGTATAATGTTTCTCTTGCCATGATTATTTCTGCCCAGTGATTACCTCGTAAGTGAATTACTAGAGGAATATCAGTTTTTGATGCTTCTAATGCAAAATGTCTTGTTCTATCAACGAAAATTACGTCCGGCTTAAATTCATTAATTAATTTTTTAAATTTCTTATTTGTAGAAAACCATTTTGAAATTTTTCTGTTTGGGAAACCATCTGCATAATCAGAATCAAAAACTAGGTTACATTCTATATTTTTCTTTTTTAAATTTTCTGCGAATTCTTTTAAATGAAAAAGCTTTGAACTTGATGCGCCAATTAGTAACTTCAACTTAATTTTAGATATTTTTTCAAGTATAATATCTACTCGTATAATTTGTAACTAAATTTCGTCAAATTTTTTCATAGAAATTATCTCATTAATCCATTCTTCAAGAAATACCGTAGGTTTCCAACCAATTTTCTCTTTAATTAAATCAATATTTGCAATTGTTTTTTGTACATCCCCCTTTAATGCTGGGCCAAAAATTGGTTCCATATTCAACCCTGCAGATTCTATGATGGTTTTTGCTAACTCTAATATTGTAATGGACGTATTAGTTCCAACATTAAAAAATTCATGATTTACCTCACTATCCATTGACATTATGTTTGCATCAGCAACATCTTCAACGTACACAAAATCTCTAAACTGTGTTCCATCTCCATTAATTTTTGGTGGTAATTGATCTCTAATTCTTTCTAAAAATAATTTTAAAACTCCTGCATATTCTTTTGATTGCCCTTTTCCAAATACGTTGAAATATCGTAGTCCAATCACCTTGACACCAATTTGCGAGTATTTTTCAGCCAATTTTTCTTTTTTCAATTTTGTTTCAGCGTATGGATTTATTGGATTTTTACTATCAGACTCACTAATTGGAATTTTTTCTGGATTTCCATATACACTTGATGAACTTGCATAAACTACTTTGAAATCATTCTTCTTTGCTAATTTTAAAATATTTTCTGTTCCATTTACATTGACGTTATTATACTCTTCAGGTTTTGAAAACGAATCTTGTACTGATGCAAGTGCTGCTTGATGAAATATTCCATCAATTTCATTTGTATGTTGTTCAAGCAGATCTACATTCAAAATATCATCTTTAAGAAAAATTATTTTATCTTTAACAGAAGCTAAATTCTCTTCTTTTCCTGTATTCAAATTATCAATAACCACTACATTGTCTCCTCTGGCAACTAATTTTTTCACAATATTACTCCCAATGAATCCTGCTCCTCCTGTTACAATGTATTTCAATTTTCTTTACCTAACCCTATTGCAAAATAATCAACATCTAATTGTTTAT
>JAKUOP010000037.1 GCA_022450565.1 Candidatus Nitrosopelagicus sp.
CAAAATGTCATCTGATGATGCTATAACAAAAATTAGAAAACAAAGATCAGGTTCCATACAATCATACTCGCAAGAAGAAATAATTTTTAGATTTGAGAAATATGTGAGAGAATAAGATTATTCTTTAACTTCTGATACTAAATTTCCATCAACCACTTTGAGTTGAATTGATTTATTTTCATTGAAAACTAGTGTTACACCGCCATTTTCATCAGGATCCTTAACCTCAACCAAATCCTGCATTTTAATTGAATCAAACTTTCCCATTTTTATCACTCTGGAATTGAAACCGTCTCAATTTTTCCATCAACCACTTTAACAAACAAAAATCTATTATCTTTGAAAATAACTGTTAATCCGCCTTCCTTGTCAGGCTCTTCAACTTCAAGAACTGGCTGTCCCAGTAAACCATCATATTTCGCCATAATACCAGTCTTCTTTTTACTAATTAATACTTATTTCAATTTCCTTTGCTTGTGATTTAGAGTCACCCTTTTGAACAAATTCATGTGATTGCCATGAAGCAAAGGCTTCGGCTCCAATTTTGTGTTTCCCTTTACCTAACTCAGATGCTTTAAAGTGAATTTCTTCACTAAAATCAAATAACTCTTGTCTAACTTCTTCTTCAGTTAATCTGATAAATGGTTCAAAATTCTTTGCCACCTGCACCCAAATTCTCTTTTCTTTCATAGGATTCACAAGTTTTGGATTTCTTGTCCAAAAAATTGATGCCTTCCTGTATGTATCAATTGGTTTTCCAACCTCATGTTTTCTCAAACCAGTTTTTAGTAATTTTATTCCATATTTTAGCTTGAACGTATTATCATTTTTTTCATATGCATCTGTCCAGTTTTTTTCAGTAAATGACTCACGCAAGTCACCCATGATAGAAAACCTCGCAGTTATTGTAATGTTATCATCCAATGAGAATTCTTCTTTAGATCCATCCAATTTTATCTCTGTAATACTAGTTTCTGCCATATACTTGACATTGATTTATATCCACAATAAGTTCTTTTTCGATTAAATGAATGTAGAAGTAATCGAATCAAAACCTGATGAAATTGCTGTTTCCATAAAAGAAGGTGATATAGCAACTTTGTATATCATACAGCACGAGCTACTAAAAGACAAAAATACTGATTTTGCAGGAATAATTAACAAACACCCCTTAACTAATGAAATTTGGATGCGGGTAAATTCAAAAAGTAATCCTTTGGGCCAAATTATATCTGCAACAGACTCTGCAATTAAAACATCTAATTCTCTAAAACAAATTATTACTTCTAAACTAAAGTGAATTAACTAAATGAAATTCTGTCCTAATTGTGACATTAGGTTAAAAAAAACCTCGGGGAGCACCAACCTTGAATGTCCAAAATGCCAATACAGTGAAGGCGACTCCACCAAACCTGAAGAAGAAAAAATTTCAGAAGAACCACAGTCTGATTTTATGGTTTTAGATGAAAATGAAGGTAAGGATGTCTTACCTACAATTGAAATTGAGTGTGAAAAATGTGGAAATAATCAAGCTGTTTGGTGGATGTTACAAACTAGGAGTGCTGACGAACCAACAACACAATTTTATCGCTGTACAAAATGTAGTTACACTTGGCGTAATTACGCATAAGGTTTAACTTTGGTATTTCTAATATCTCATTAAATGGTTTTTTCAGCAAAAACAAGTGGTTCAGAAGAGTGGAAAGCAATAATTTCAGCGGTTTCTACTTTAGTTGAGGAAGCAACTTTTGAAGCCACTGTAGAAGGAATTTCATTTAGAGGAATGGATCCATCACATGTTGCACTAATAGATATTAGTTGGCCAAACTCTGCTTTTGAAAAATACGAATGTGATAGTGACATAAAATTTGGTGTTAGAATTGATGAATTTTCCAAACTCATAAAACGCGCTGATAAAAACAATGCAATTGAAATTAATATTTCAGATGATAATATGTTACTTGTTACTATTGGAAAAAATAAAAAATACAAGATGCGTTTAATTGAAAGTGACGCATCTGATACTCCTCTACCAAAAATACCATATGATGTTAAAATTTCACTTCCATCATCAACATTTGATAAAATTCTAGGCGATGTTGATGTAATATCTGACTATCTAATAGTTACAGCATCTGGATCACAAGCTGAATTTTCAGGCAAAGGGGACTCTGGTGAAGTAAAAATCAATCTAGAAAAAGCAGCTGACCAATTAACAGAATTAGAAGTTGGTCAAGATGGGCATGGACAATATAGTCTTGAATATCTGAACCCAATTGTAAAAGCAGTGGGAACAACTGTTGAATCAGTCACGTGCGAGTTTTCAACTGAAAAACCACTCAGAATTGAATTTAAAGTTGCTAACATAGGACGAATTCACTTTTACTTGGCTCCACGAGTTGAGAGTTAAAGTAATTTAAGCCCAAAAAAATAGGTAAAACTGATTTGAAACTAGTAGTAAAATTTGGAGGAACGTCATTAGCGTCAGTAAAAGACATACAGAATGTAGCAAACAGTGTGAGTAAACTCTCAAATGGCAACAAAATTGTTGTTGTTTGTTCTGCAATTGATGGAATAACTGACGAGCTTATCAATATATCAGAAAAAATAAAAAAAGAAAATAAAAAAGATGCAAACCGAATTCTTGCTAGAGTTTCTCAGAAGCATAAGCAATTTGCAACACATATTGTAACTAACCCAAAAATTCAAAAACCACTATTGGATAAAATAAAATCTGATCTTTCTGAACTGGAGGAGCTAGTACATGGACTATTGTTACTTGGTGAGATAACTCCTCGTTCATTTGATTATTTGATTTCATTTGGCGAGAGACTTTCAATAAATCTGGTATCATTTGGATTGCAGCAGATTAAGAAAAGATCAATACCTCTTTCAGGTAAACAAGCCGGAATTGTTACAGATTCAAATTTCGGTGAATCAAGACCATTAATGGATACAACCAGAATTCGTTTATCAAAAACAATTCAAGAGGTCTTTGATAAAAAAACTATACCAGTTGTAGGTGGATTTGCTGGAGCCGATCAACATGGAAATACAACAACATTTGGGCGTGGTGGGTCTGATTATACCGCGACAATCATTGCTTCTTGCATAGATGCAGATGAAATTTGGTTAATGAGTGATGTTGATGGTTTGATGACAGCTGATCCAAAATTAGTATCAAATGCCAAACTACTGAAAGAGGTTTCTTATGCAGAAGCAATAGAAATGGCTCAATTTGGTGCAAAACAAATTCATCCAAGAACCTTTGAGCCTATTGTTTCCAAAAAAATTCCTATGCGTATTAGAAGTACTTTTGATCTAGATAATTTAGGAACAATAGTTACCGCATCACCCTCTGCTGCAACTAAAAAAACTGTAAAATGTGCATCCGCAATTAGAGACATCGGGTTAATTGATCTTACTGGTGGAATTTTATTTGCAGCACCAGGTACTGCAGCAAAAATATTCACAATACTAGCTGAAATCAATGTTAACGTAATGATGGTCTCATCAAATCCATCCGAATCAAGCATTTCAATAGTTGTCAAAAAACCAGATCTTGATAAGGCTGTAAATATACTTGAGATGAGTCTGTTAGG
>JAKUOP010000038.1 GCA_022450565.1 Candidatus Nitrosopelagicus sp.
TTAGAAGAGGATCCGGGCAGATTAATTTACGAAGGAGCATCAGATAGAACAAAAATCACGCTAGTTGATTATAATCGTGCAGGAACTCCTCTAGTCGAGATTGTGACTGATCCTGATTTTGAAAGCCCTAGGCAAGTAAGGATTTTCTTAAACATTCTCTCAGATTTGTTAGAAAATCTGGGCGTTGCGGAACCGGGCTTAGAAGGTGCAATGCGTGCAGATGGAAATGTATCGATTGAAGGTGGAAATAAAGTTGAAATCAAAAATATTGGCTCTTTCCATGACTTAGAAAAGGCATTACATTTCGAACTTACACGACAACAGAGTTTGTCAGAAAGGGATATTGACATTGTAATGGAAACACGACATTGGGACGATAGAAGAAAAATTACGGTAAGCTCAAGAAGTAAGGAAGAAGATCAAGACTACAGATACTTCTTGGAAAACGACATCCCTTGGGTAAAAATTGAACAAAGTACAAGAGATGTTTTAAAAGAAAACATGCCTGAAAGTATTAGTTCAAAAAAAGAAAGGTATGTACAAAAATTTGGTATTGCTCCACAAGTTGCAGAAATAATTGCTTCAGACAGATACTACTCACAATTATTTGAAAACTCATACTCTGAACAAAATGCAAAAGATATTGCAAATCTGATTACAACAGATGTAATTGGATTCATAGATACAAAAGAAAAACAACAAACATCAAAGATCACTTCAAAACATTTGTCGGATTTGATTGATGCAATTAATGCAAAAACAATTACAAGAAATTCTGCAAAAGTTGCACTGCAAGAGATTGTAAACTCGGGGAAGGATACCAAACTAATACTACAAGAGATGGATCTTGGACAAGTATCAGATTCATCTGAGATAGATGCCATAATTTCACAAATTTTTGAAGATGAAAAACAGGCAGTTATTGATGCAAAAGAACGCCCTGAAACGGTAAATTTCCTAGTAGGGAAGGTTATGCAGAAAACAAAAGGGAAGGCAGATCCTGCCAAAACACTTGAATTAATCAAATCCAAATTAAGCCAATGAATCTCAAAATAATCGTTGTACCCATTGTAGTATTGATTATTGGAATTGGAGTATTCTCTTTCATTTCATCTGATGAAGAAGTTGAAATTTCTAAAGATGTTGAAATTATGCAATCTGAAGAACCTGGTAACTTAATTCAAACAAACGTCCCATCTTTGTTTAAAGTCATGGCGTATGAGAATGATTTTGAAATTATTAATGGAGAGAAAATTTGGCGTGATGTGTACTATGAACTTGATGAGTCTAATATGATGATTTATGATGATTTAAAAAATAATAAAAAATCTGCGGTAGTTTTTCCTATATTCACTGCAGCTGCATATTCTGAACCTGGATTTTACACATTTTATCGTGGAGACTGTGATCAGGAATTTCATGGTGTTTTATTTAGAGATGATGATTGTCTTACAGTAAAACTTGAAGAAGAATATAGCCCACTTTTTACATCGAGTGCTAACGGGGTGCAAGTTCTAAATCTTTTAGATTATGAAATTATTACAGATATTACTATTCATCAGAATCCTGAAATTCTTTTACAATATGAAAAAATCATTTTACTACACAATGAATATGTCACATCCACACAATTTGATGCAATCGTGTCCCACCCAAATGTAATCTATCTTTATCCTAATGCATTGTACGCTGAAATTGATTTTGATGAGGACCTATGGGAAATTTCTTTGGTAAGAGGTCATAACTACCCTGACCCGCTAATTAGAAATGGATTTGATTGGAAGTTTGATAACAGTCTTGAGGAATATGACGTAACCTGTGAAGATATGAAATTTTCAAAAATAGACAATGGTTGGATGTTAAATTGCTATCCTGAAAACGTACTTCATAAAAGTAAAGAATTGTTAAAACAGATTAGAGATTTTTAAGAATTCATCTCATTATGAAAACAAGTATCTTCCCCAAGATGGCATGCAGGTCCGGATGGTTCCACCAAGTAAATTATTGCATCGGCATCACAATCGACTAGTATTTTTTTAACTTTCTGTGTATTTCCAGATTCTTCACCCTTCATCCATAGTTTATTTCTAGAGCGACTCCAAAACCATGAATTTCCAGTTTTTTTAGTCAATTCCAGTGATTCTTTGTTCGTATATGCCAGGGTAAGTACGTCTTTTGATTCTGAATCCTGAACGATTACTGGGACAAGCCCATTTCCTTTTTCAAAATCAATATTATCAATTACTTTTAATGTCATTTCTTGCCTCCTATCTCATTTGCAACCATTGGTAAAAATGCACCTACATCGGACACTATGCCTAATGCTTGCCATGTTCCTCTGTCCATCAATTTTGTTACGGTAGGCTGGTTGATATCAATTACAATTACCTTGACGTTAGCAGGTAACATATTTCCAGTTGCAATAGAGTGCAACATTGTAGATACCATGATTACCATGCTTGCATCCTTCAAAACCTTCTTGTACTCTCTTTGAGCTTCTGCAATATCTGTAATGACATCTGGAAGTGGACCGTCATCTCTTAATGATCCTGCCAAAACAAATGGAATGTTCTTTTTAACACATTCGTACATTATGCCGCGTGTAAGTTTTTTCTGTTGAACCATTTTCTTTAAAGAACCTGCTTTGAAAACAGAATTGATTGCATCCATGTGATTTCTATGACCTCTGACAGCCAGTGTACCGTCTTTTACTTTCATTCCTAATGATGTTCCTAGAGTAGCATATTCTACATCGTGTACTGCAAGTGCATTTCCAGCTAAAACTGCATTTATGTGACCTGTTTTGATCATTTTTGCAACTGCATCAGCAGCACCAGTATGTACGATTGCAGGACCACCAACTAGTACAATTTTACCCCGTTTCTTTTTTGTATTTATAATGTCTTCGGCTACCTTTCGTGCAATATGTTGAGTTGGACGTTCACTAGAACTTCCACTTCCCATAAATTGAAATACATTCATTCCTTCCCTAGGACGTTCTGGAGTTGAAACTTTAATTCCTTCTTCACCAACAACAACTTTGTCGCCTTTTTTTACTTCTCTAATTGGAACACATTTTGCATTATTTCCCTTAACAACAATACATTTGTCCATCATCATATTATCTACATTAATCCATTTG
>JAKUOP010000039.1 GCA_022450565.1 Candidatus Nitrosopelagicus sp.
CTTGTTCCTAGGAATGATGCACTTCCAAGACAAATACAATGAAGATTTAGAAAGATTACAAAGATGTGATATTCACTATGTTACTCCAGACCTTAGAATTATTCCATTCTGTGCATTCAATGTAATTCCAGAATGGTACAGAGACAGAATCCAAAAGAAATATTCTATCACTGTTGAGGAATGGGAACAACGTGAAGGTGTAAAACTCGAAGATGGTCTTTACAGAGGTCTTATGAGAAGAGGTGCAGGTGACGAACTTGCAGCAGGTTGTGCAAAGAGTGAGATGTTCCATCAAGCAGCACAAGCAACAATGTAATAGTTTTAAAAAATTATTTTAAAATTTTAACAAGATCTTTACCAGGTAGAATTTTTACGTCTTCCTGTGATGTAAGAAATTCTAAAATTTTCCCATAAACTCTTCCACCTTTCATCTTTAGAACATTATCATGCCAAATTACGCTAATGACATTTTGATCGGAAAAGCCTCTACCTAATTCTAATGTTTTTTTGAATTCTGGAACAATTCCATTTTCTTTGATTCCCATATGTGTAAACAAATATGCATCCATTAATGTAACAGGAAATTCAATTAACTCATCGATTTTTGAATATCCCATTTCTTTTTCATCAATTTTATCTTTTGAATGTCTAAGAGATGAATCATACAAAAATTCTAATTCTTTTAGCTTTTTTGGTAATTCTGAATTATAATTCAAAAAATGAACTCTATTCCCAATAATTGGCTTTTTTGTTAATGATTCTAGTTTTTCTTTTTCTTGTTTAATTTTTTTAATATCATTTATGGATTGAGGGTCTGTATGTAATCCAATTTCCCATCCTCCTTTTTGTAATTCTAAAATATCATCTTCATAATCATCAACATTTCCATTTTCATATTTTGTTCTAAAGAAAAATGTTGAACGAATTCCAAATTTCTCTTCTAATTCCATATATTCAGGAATATTACGATACAAATTTTCTGGTTTGGTATTAGCAAAAATTTCTGTATCGAATCTATCTTTTCTTTCTAGTACATGCTCAACAGGTGGACCCTGTCTTCTCCAGTCTACATCATGGCTTAGAAAAATATACTGCATATTTTCATCAATTTTGTTATCTATTTAGGCTTGTTTTTTAAAACAGTTACGTGCAATTCATAAGCTTAACATATTTTGGTTCTTTTTAGATAACAACTAATGAAAAAAATACTTGTAACTGGTTCTGGTGGTATAGGTGGTGTAAATTTTGTTAGAGCATTAAGAGCCACCGATGAAGATTTTTTCCTTGTTGGAACTGATTTTAATCAATATTATTTAGAGTTCCCTGATGTTAACTTACGTGTTAATACTCCACGACATTCTGATTCTACATTTCTTTCACAAATTAAAAAAATTGTTAATGAATATCAAATAGATTTTGTCCACCCTCAACCTTCCTCTGAAGCATTAGTAATTTCTCAAGATAATGAATTAAAATCAAAAACATTCTTGCCTTCATCTACCGTGATTGCAAATGATAAATTAACAACTCAGAAAATTCTATCTGAAAAAAATATTGATGTTGCATATACGAAAACACTTGATTCTTTGAATGACTTAGAAAAAAATTTTGAAGAGTTAGGTGGCGGTCCATTATGGGTTCGCTCAAAAAAAGGTGCAGGTGGAAACCTTAGTCTTTTGTGTGAAACTAGTATCGAAGCAAATCATTGGATAAATCTCTGGGTTTTAAGAAAGAAAGCACAATTAGATGATTTTATGATACAAGAATATTTGCCTGGACGAAATATTGCATGGGATAGTTTTTGGTTTAATGGAAAACTAATTGCGTCTTATACTAGAGAACGACTTGAATACCCATTCAAACATATTTCTCCATCTGGAATTACTGGAACACCTACAGTTTCAAAAATAATTGTGGATGAAAAAATTAACAAACTTTGTGAAATGGCAATTACATCTGTTGATAGTAATCCACACGGAAATTATTCTATAGATCTAAAAGGTGATACAGAAAACAATATGCACATAACTGAAATTGATTCTGGAAAATTTCATACTACAACTCCTTTATGGGGCTACATTTCTTCAAAATTCTTTAATCAAGATTCTAAATACAACCTTCCTTATCTCTACACAAAAATTGGATTAGGAGAAATTTCTGATCCTGAAATTCTTGGAAATGATATTTATCCAAAAGAAACACTTCTTGTAAGACATATTGATTGTGGGGACTGGATAATCAAAGATGATGGTACGAAGGTACAAGTTCTATGACAAAATGTATAATTTTTGATTTAGATGGAACGTTAATTAGACTTCCAATTCGATATGAAATACTACAAAAAAACCTTCAAAATTTTTTTCACACGGAAGACAATCTCTCACCGTTAATTCCAAGTATAATTAATCAAGCAAAAAATAATCAAAATGTAATTGATGACGCATTCAGGATAGTATGCGATGAAGAATTGATTGCTGCTGAAACTTTAGAACAAATTGAAGGATTGCATGATGTAATAAAATATGTGACATCGAAAAATTACACAATATCCCTTGTCACAATGCAATGTAAACGTTCTTTGGATATTATTCTAAAAAAATTAAATCTAGAAGAAAAATTTTCTTCTATTCTAACCAGAGATGACTATCCTGATCGTTTTTTACAAATCCAAAAAACATGCGAATCACTAAATTTCAATCCTTCAGATGTTACCATGATTGGTGATAGAATCCATGACATAAATTCAGCAAATCAAGCAAATTGTAAATCAATTCTTGTAAATAGGGATGATATAGATTCAAAGAAATTAACAGAATTAATCAACATTCTATGAAATTAATAAAAGAGATTAAAAAGACAAAAATTAATTTTAAATATGAAATTCCTTTTTATCTCGCCTAGATTTTCTGGAGGGATTGGTGGCCATGCTGCAATGCTTGCTGATAAGTTAACTCAAAATGGTCATCAAGTAAAAAAACTAGAGACTACTCATCTACCAATAAAAAATCTCAAAAATCCTAGCTTTGCTGTTCTTAGCAGTCTTAGGAGTTTAGTTGATAGAGACTCTTATGATATTGTTCATGGATTTAATATTCCA
>JAKUOP010000004.1 GCA_022450565.1 Candidatus Nitrosopelagicus sp.
AGAAGTGAATAGTGAACCTTGGATTACACGAGGCGATAAAGTTGAATCATCAGTAGATTTTTCAGTTAATACAATTGGGATTTTATCATCAGCAATTCTATTGAATTTTTCAATAATTTTTTTGGAAATAGTTGCTTCTGGAGTAGGTGTCCCAATTACTTCAGATTCATCTACTACAAAGAATGATTTTTCAAATTCACCGAAATGAGTGTCAACAACTATTGTGTATGATCCCAATGGAGCATCTTTAGGTATTTTATAATTCCAGAAAAATCCTGGACCGCTAACACCTTCTGTAACTCGAATTTTCTTTTCAGAATTTCCAAATCCACATTGTTGTCCCTCAAAACAATTTATTCCTGAAACATCAGGAGTGTCAATTTTAACAGATACGCTGTCATAATAATAGATATTATTTATTTTTCCAGATATACGAACTGTATCGCCAGAAGCAAATTCATCCTTTTCCAGGTTTACAGATATTGACGGTTTTAATCCACCTTTTAATGAAGTATCAGTAATTTTTACAGAGGTTTCATCATGATAACCAAAGTAATCAGCTTTTACTGCATAGATGCCATCCTTGAAAATTCCAGCACGTAATTCAAAGACTGTTGCATAGTGTCCATCGGCATCAGGATACGCCTTATATCGCATATCAGTTAGAAGGAGTTTTTGTTGTTTCATTATAATGGTGCCATCATATCCAGTGGATTTTGCAGAATCACCACGAGATGTTTTTTTATCTTCATCTCCACGTATGACATTTCCATCGTCATCATAATAATAAGAGCCACCTTCACCAGTACCACCACCGCCAGTATAATTTTCACCTGCATCAGGCACCGTTTGGACACTTGCAGCGCCAGAAATAGTCATGGATCTAGGATAAGGTATTGAGACTTCGACATAATTCATCATTGCTTGAGCATAATTAGTTGCATAAGATGAACCGCCTTGTGTTTGTGCACTAGTTCTTGTTGATGATTGATCTAATTCAATACCAGTTTTTGGAACTACTTTTCCAGTAACAACTAATTTATCACCTACTTCAAATTTTAAATTTCCACCACATACAACAGATTCCATGGAAGGTGGAATTTCACCTTTACCTATACTTCTCAAATCTTTTAGAATTTCATCAACATGTGCACGATTACTTTTACAAATTTCCATTGTCAGTGGATCTTGAGATTCAACTTCAGGTACAATGTCAGATTGTGCAGATTTTATTTCAAATTGAATGGACTCGGTTAATTTAGTATATGGATGAGTTGCAATTGCAGTGTATACACCATAATCAAATTGAATTGGAAATAGTACAAGACTCATTGAATATCCACCTACAGGGTCAGGATTGGCTCTTATGTTGAGTTTTTCATTTGGTGCAGTTGCCTCATATCGAGGAGTGTCAGTTGAGCGAGAATCTTCAGACATCATTAGTTTGCCATTTGGATCACGAAAAGTAACTTCAACATATTGAAGAGATTGATTGCCAGTTGGTTCCCAATCAGCAATTTTTCCAGATAGTGTCATGGAGGTTCCTAAAACATATTCAGAACTATCGCTAACAAATCCAAGTGGAGTCCGTATATCAACAAATGATTCAGGGTTCTCAACAACTTTGAACTGTGCCACAGCATTTCCAAAATATTCTGAAACTTTTACTCTATAGTCACCATATACATGTGAATAATCATCTGAATCATTTACTTGTTCAACTAGAGTAAATTCAAAAGAAAAAGTACCGTCGCCATTCAGACGGATGCTTTCATTTAGAGTGAATGGGTCAGGTCTATCATATTGACCTTTAACATTCTCAGTGTTTTTAGTCAAAACACCAGTTTGTAACACTTCTAAATTCATGGTTTCAACAAAAATAGCATTACTTCTGCCAGTGACTTTTACGATATCGCCTAGAGAGTAGATTTCCTTATCAGTAGATAATGAGATTGAGACATCTTCTTTTACATCTTCAGACAAGACAAAACTAGTACTTGCATTTATGACATCCTCAGAGGAATAATAGCGAGGGTTTTGGGATTTGTATGTTCCTTCAATTGTATATGTACCATAAACAGGATTTACCGTTCCCATAAATAATTGGGTTGAAAATGGAAATAATTCTCCTGCGCCTTGTTGGAATACTCTTGAAAAGCTATCATTTGGAAAAATTGTGCCTTCAAAAACAATCTCTTGGTTTGGGTTCTTTACAGTATAATCTAATCCAGCATATTGTATTTCAGAGTTAGTGTCTGCAAATAATATTACAATCTCACCAGGAATGTAAGATCCTTTATCAGTAGTAATTTCCAAATTATCTTTTTTGGATTCAGAAACTGATGATTCATCTTCAGTATTTAGGATGAAATTTAGTTCCGAGACGTACTCACCATAAGAAATTTTTACATCATAACTACCTTGATTAAATCCTAAAACTTTTTGAAGGTTTAATGTTGTTGAAAAGCTTAGATCTCGATCAGGAAATAGAGCAAGATTTTTGAAATAATTTGGACCTTGGATGTTTATCTTAACCATCTCAGGAGAATTGGAGGAAATTTCCGGATTAAATAATTCTTCAGATACAGTTCCATAGATAGTTACTTTTTCATTAAAAATATATTCAGTGTTTTCACCAAGAGTGGCAAATAGAGAAAATATACTTTCTTCAGTTTCAACAAGTTTTCCATTTGAAGATTTTGGCGTCATTCGTGTTAATTCCCAATCAGAAGTAGAATCTGTATCGAATCCATCAGTAGTTCTTTGCCATGAAAAATTATTATTTTCAAGATCTTCAATTAATGGAGTTTCATCAATTACATTTCCACTTACATCACGAAGTGTAATAGTTTCACCAAAATCTTTAAGCCAGAAATTTACATGTGAAAAAACGGCAAATGAATTTGATTCAATTATTGTACCGTCAGGAATTTCATACGTCTTCCATGTTGCAGAAGGAGCTATTGTCCATCCACTAACATCAATGGGCATTGAAGTCGGATTATAAAGTTCTACAAATTCAGAGGTATCTGAACCAGCAGGATTAGTTTCAACTTCATTAATCAAAATTTTTGAATCAAAAGAGCTTTGTGACATTCCAGGAGTTATAGTACCAGCTAGTAATAAAATCGCCATTAGGCCAAATAATAGAGGATTTTTCACATGCATTTACTACTCATATTCCTTTTTTTAGCAATAATAGAATCAAATTGAGAAAAAGTTGATCCGTTTGTCAAAGTCTTATATCTTTTTGAGGTCAATATGAGAAATTAGGCATGAATCAGTATAAACCGCTCGTAGAAATCATACATTTTTGAATTTTTTTCTGTCACATATTGGACATTTTTTATTTTCAATTTTTGAACCACATTTTACACATATTCCTTCACCTACAGATTCTTCAATCATCTTTTTCCTACGTCCTACAAAAATACGAATTCCAAAATATATGGTTAATGAGATGATTATTGCATATATTGGAGGAAGCCCAACTCCCATTAACCCAATTAGAAAAAAAAGAACTCCAACAATTAATAAAAAATCTTTTCTTTTGAAAGCCAAGTAATTTTCCAATCTCACATATTGATAAAAAGTTAATGCCAAACTCAGAGCCAA
>JAKUOP010000040.1 GCA_022450565.1 Candidatus Nitrosopelagicus sp.
TTCTGCATACTGGTCAATGTAAAACCAGTAATGAAATGCAGACATTTCTAATGCATATGCTTTTTTTAACATTTCAATTGTACCGTCGGATGGTCCAGCAATTTCAATATTCTTTTTACCCATAAACCAAAAATGTAATACTAGTATATACGACTGATCCGTTTTGTTAAACGCCGTGATATCGCAATACAACAAAGTAATATCGTAATATAACGGAGTGGTATTGTAAAAAAAATTATTTTTCTAAAATATCATATGCTTCAATGATGAATTTCTTTTTTTTCTTTGAACCCCATTCATTTTCTGTGTGTCCTAAATTAATTGAATTCATGTTTTTGAAAAGTGTCGCTAGTATATACGACTGATCCGTTTTGTTAAACGCCGTAATATGATTATCAATCTAGGCAGTAAAAATGACCTCTTGATTTTTATTTCAGCAAAATTTTTTTTCAAACATAACTAATGGATATTTTAGAATTAATCCAATCGAATCTCCTAACTCCAATCATCCTTTTCTTCTTGTTTGGAATTATTGCAGCACGAATAAAATCTGATTTAAAAATTCCCGAAGCAATTTCAGAGTTTTTGCCAATATACCTTCTAGCGGCCATTGGTCTACACGGAGGAATAGAGATGAGAAAGACAGGCTTTGAGGAAATGTTAATCCCAATGCTAGTTGCAATAGGACTTTCATTGCTATTCACATTAAACCACTATCAGATTTTGAGAAGATTGGGTAAATTCAACATTTTTGATTCATATGCATTAGCCTCTACATATGGTGCAGTAGGAGCCGTAACATTCTCAGTAGGATTATCATTTCTCAAGAATCAAGGAGTGACATCAGAAGGATATTTGGCAGCCATATTAGCAGTGCTAGAACCAGTAGCATTCATCCTGGCAATATTTCTCACAAATATGGCAGTATCAAAACAAATTCGTACAAAAAAACAATCATTTTCAGACAATGAAGAATCAGATATCGATATTGGAATGAAAGAAACTAAAACAAAACTTTCTCAAGTTTTAAAAGAATCAATTACAGGAAAAGCAATTGTAATTTTACTTGGAAGTATTGTAATTGGCTACATCATAGGAAAAGAAGGCTTTGAACCAATCAGTATTGTTTTTGATGAATTGTTTACAGGTGCAATTGTAATTTTCATGATTGAGATGGGAATAATTGCAGGACAAAGATTAGAAGATATTAAAAAAGTGGGAGTGTTTCTTACTTCATTTGCAATAATAATGCCAACGATTAATGGAATTATTGGAGTACTAGTTTCAACAGCATTAGGATTAAGTTTGGGTGGAGCAGTCATGTTTGGATTACTTTTAGCTAGTGCATCATTTATTGCAGCACCGGCTGTTTTACGTCATGCAATTCCTCAGGCAAATCCAAGTCTATACATTACATCAGCACTAGGAATTACATTCCCATACAACATTATCGTATTGCTTCCAATCATGTTTACCGTATCAACATGGGTTCATGGAGGAGAAGCAATAGACTTATTCAATTACGTTTCAAAGGTGTTTATATGAAACTCTATAATGTGAAATTACTTACAATCACATGCGAAATTTTAGCTCAGAAAAATGTAATAGATATTTTGAAAAATCACAATATAACAGGATATACAACTTATGAGGTTGAAGGTAATGGCGAAAAAGGATTAAGAGGTCAAGGTATACAAGCCGAGAAAAATATCAAAGTTGAGATAATTATGCGTGAAGAGAAATTATCAGCAGTGGTTGAAGACATATCTAGAACATTATTTCCAGATTTTGCCATAATCCTGTATGTCAGCGATGTAGGCGTAGTTAGAACAGAAAAATTCTAGCAGCATTTTTCATCTTTACATAAATTAGGAATTTTCTTACTGGTTTTAGTTACAGTGGATATTAGAGTAGATAATTGAAGATTAGAAATTGAATACATTGCCTTTTTTCCCTCATCTCTTGATTTTACAATTCCACATGTCTTTAGAGTTTTAAGATGATGTGATATGAGTGGTTGATCTTTTTTTAATTTCTCAACAAAATCATTTACGCACAATTCATTGTCTTTTTGTAATAATTCAAGAATTTCAAATCTAGTTTCATCACAAATACACTTCAAAAGTGCAGGACCATTCATATCAATCAATGTTTATATCAACGGATATTTATATAAGCATTATGACTAAAGATGTTCTATTTGTATGCGTAGAAAACGCAGGACGCAGTCAGATGGCTGAAGCTTTTTTTAGAAAATTTACCCAAGACAGATTCAATGTAATTAGTGCAGGTACTGTGCCATCAAAAAATCTAAATCCAATTGTTGTACAAGTAATGAAAGAGATTGGTATTGACATGACAAGTCAATCACCAAAAACAATATCTAATTCAATGATTGATAATTCATTTAAAACTATCAACATGGGATGTATGGATAAAGAATCATGTCCGGCACTTTTTGTAAAAGATACAATTGACTGGAACATACCAGATCCAAAAGAAAAAACAATTGAACAAGTTAGAGAGATACGTGATCAAATAAAATCAGAAGTTTTGAATTTGATTGCATCAATAGATAATGAAAAATAATGGCGTATTCAAATTTACAAATTTTTACAGTTGAATTAGTTGGAACTTTTATTCTTGTAATTTTTGCAACAGGTTCAATTGTTTTGGATGCAGAGATGTTTAATGGAGAGCTAGGAATTCCATTTGCAGCTGTTGCACCATTCATTGCGTTATTAATTGGAGTTTATTCATTTGGAAAAGTATCACTTGCGCATTTTAATCCAGCAGTTACAATTGGATATTATATTACAGGTCATATATCAAAAATTCAAATTCTATATTATTTTGCAGCAGAAATAATTGGCGCTATATTAGGTTCGTTGTTTGTTTTAACAATAATTGGAGACAAGGCAGACCTGGGTGCAAATGTACCAAACTTTGATTTTTCCATGCTTTTGATATTTCCAGTAGAAGTTTTGGCGTCTGCGATGCTCATGGGAGTCATCTTTTATGTTGTGTACACAAAAGGGTTGAG
>JAKUOP010000041.1 GCA_022450565.1 Candidatus Nitrosopelagicus sp.
TTTGTTTAGCATGTGAAGGAGTTTGTCCTCCAGAAGCAATTAAGATATTTGAGCAAAAATAACAGTAGATTTCAAATATAAATAGCCAGAAACGTTCACAAGTGTAAGACTATGGAAGGTAATCCATTCACACAATTTGTATTTCAAATTTTCATATTTTGTGCAATTCTAATAATTGGATATACTTGCAATTTCTATTATCTGGCTTTCTTATCTAGTAGAAGAAAAGATGAAAACTCTGTATCTGAAGTGGGTGAGCCTACAATAACAATACAGCTTCCTATTTACAATGAAAAATATGTTGCAACGAGACTAGTAGATGCAGTATGTGCACAGGATTATCCGAAAGAAAAAATGAGAATCATGGTTTTAGATGATTCTGATGATGATACAGTAAATTTGATGCACCAGACCGTTCTCAAATATCAAAGCCAAGGATTTGATATTTCACATGTACGAAGAGGAACTAGAGCAGGATACAAAGCTGGGGCATTAAAACATGCAATGAAATCTACAACAAGTGATTTTGTTGCAATATTTGATGCTGACTTTATTCCACCAAATTGGTATTTGAAAAAAGCAATACCACATTTTACAAACTCAAAAATTGGCTTAGTTCAATGTAGATGGGGACATGTAAACCAAAATTATTCTGCACTTACTCAAGCACAGGCTTTGAACCTAGATTTCCATTTTTTGGTTGAACAAAAAGCAAAAAGTAATTCTCACTTGTTTATGAATTTTAATGGTACTGCTGGTATCTGGAGAAAAGAATGTATTGATGATGCTGGCGGTTGGCATACTGCTACTCTAGTAGAAGATTTGGATCTAAGTTATAGAGCACAAATGAAAGGCTGGAAGTGCTTATTCTTACCAGATATAGTAGTTGATGCAGAATTACCTGTTCAAATGAATGGCGCTAAAAGGCAGCAATTTCGTTGGGCTAAAGGTTCCATACAATGTGCAATTAAATTACTTGGTGACATTCTTCTAAAACGCAAGATTACATTTGATGCAAAATTACAAGCATTCATCCAACTTACAAGACATATTGTTTTTCCATTAATGCTTATACAATTTATCACACTACCTATACTACTTGCATCGCAAGTGAATCTCTACATTGTAAGCTTCTTGCCAGCTCTAACATTAGCAACATATCTTGCTATGGGTCCAGGGGCATATCTTCTTGTCATTCATAAAATGTACAAAGATAACTGGAAGACACATGCAAAAGCATTACCATATCTACTTGTTTACTCAATTGGAATGTCTGTAAATAACACTGTAGCAGTATTTGATGGCGTGTTTGGAAAAAAGAATGAATTTCTTAGAACTCCAAAATATGGAATTGTTAAAAATGATGATGATTGGCGAGATAAAGCATACAATTTACCATTTTCAAAGACCACTTTACTGGAAATGTTCTTTGCCGTATACGGTATGCTCGGAATATTCATAGCAATATTTTCTAATAATCCAATATTTGTGCCTATAATTGCTTTACAGGCTCTTGGATTCTTTTACATTGCGTGGCTAAGCTTCTCTCATACAAGATATAAAAGACCACAATCTACAAAGCATCAAATAACAAAGGAAGAAAAAATGGCTAATCGTTTCTATAAACTTGCACTCGGCGGAATATTCG
Source organism: Candidatus Nitrosopelagicus sp. (assembly GCA_022450565.1). Classification (GTDB taxonomy): domain Archaea; phylum Thermoproteota; class Nitrososphaeria; order Nitrososphaerales; family Nitrosopumilaceae; genus Nitrosopelagicus. The sequence continues at coordinate 1,649 of JAKUOP010000041.1, forward strand.
CAATAATCGTAATTGGTGGTTACATGGCATTCACTGGTTATGCTAACGATGTATATCCTCTTGATCAATCTGTAGGTTTCTTAGATAGAATTGTAGCAACATCAGATCCTCAATCAATCATTGCTGATATTAATTCAATTAAAGCAAACTTACCTGAAACAGGTAATCCTGTTTGGATCTTTCCAACAGACTCTACTAATTTTGTAAGAATACAAGCTGATCTTGATACAATGTTGATTAGTGCAGAAAAAATTGCTGCAGTACCAACTGACAGTGCTGCATATCATACTGGCATGTTAGATATCAACAGTCGTTCTGTACTTATTCAGGAAAATATTTCTGATGCCATTCCTTACATGTACGTTAGTTTTTCAAATATTATATTCAGTTCTATATGGATTGCAGCAATCTTGGGAATATTTGCTGTTCTCAATAAAAAGAAACAGAAAATGCAAGAATATGATGTATCACAAGATGTCTAAGAAATACCTAATTCATTCCTAATTTCATCAACTGCACGAATTCCAAAAATGTCTCTAACTTGAGGAATTCTTATTGATTCTTTTAGTAATTCTTTTCCCAAGTTTTCTGCCATTACATTTAGTACTTCTGAAAATCGTAATTCCCATTTATCTGCACAATCAAGTATTTTTCCTACCGCCCATTGTCTAACTTCATGTGGTAATGGAATTTTGTCATCTGTCTCAATTGAGAGTTTATCAAATAAATTAATTAGTTCAGTTGTTTGAGATGCCATTTTTTCTACATCTTTAATATCTCCATATTTTGATTCTGCTTGCATCCTGATACTTGATTGATATTCATTAAGTTTCAGAATTGCCATCACTTCTTTTGAACTGTCGTCTGAAGCCTTGTTTGTGACTCCTTTTACACCTTGTATTTCCTGCATAACTTTGTCTGTTTTCCGATGAAATTCTGAGGCAATTTGGTCTGAACGGTCAATCATATTTGAAATATTTGATATTTTCTCTTCAATTTCAGATTTGAATGTCTTCATTCCATCTCCTATCAATGAAGAAATTTTTGGATTTGAAACTATTCCTCCAATCTCATTTTTCAGATTAGACATATCTTTTCCAATATCTCCTGTTCTGTTAGTAATTGATTTGATATTTTCTCTAAGCTCCTCAATTTGTGATGTGAGATTTCCTTCTGTTTTAGTTGGAACTTTATCCATCTTCTCTTTTACTTCATCTACTCTATTTGCAATCTTCATAATCATCTTTGAATTATTTTGAATTGATGCCTTGCTTTCTGCAATCGACTTGATTATTTCATTTGTTTTTGGACCTGTTTTCTGATTTTCATTTATTTTTGCAATTTTTTTATCAAATTCTTCTGTTTGTTTAT
>JAKUOP010000042.1 GCA_022450565.1 Candidatus Nitrosopelagicus sp.
AAATCAAATTAACTGGATTTGGGTAGCCAATCTTATGGGCGGAAAACCAGAAATGAATCCATCATCCGCAGAACTATTGGATTGGGTAACATCTGGCCAAATCGATGCAATGAGAAAGTAATTTCTTGTTTATCGTTTTTTCTTTTGTTTTATTCATCGATCCATTTCATAACGCTGTTAACGATCTAGTTCATGGTTTAAATAGTAAATACGGTCAAAGAGTGTTAGAATGCCAATCGCAATCATTCCAGACATTGACGAACAGAGATGTATCGGCTGTGCACTATGTGTAGAGATCTGTACTTCTCTTGGTCCGGATGTACTCCGTGTAAAACCTGTAGAAGGTTGGAAACGTGGTAAAGCATTTGTCTTCTATCCTGAAAGATGCATCACAGACGGTGCATGTATTGGAGTTTGTCCAACAAAATCCATTTTCTGGATGAGACCAATGAATTACACAGCTGGTCAACCAGTTCCACTTCACAAAAACGGTGTATTCATCAACGGATGGGCTGAAGACGCTGCATTATAGGCACGTTTTCAGAAAACCTCTTTTTCTTATTTTATTTTCATTTAATTATATGAGCTCTAAAATTATTTCATGTCGAAAATTTCCAGCTTAATTGGTATTGGAACTATCTTTTTTGTTTCATTAACTATTATCTCAATAATTTTTCCATCATTATTTTCATCTGTATTTGGAAAATTCTCAGATAATCTAATTCCATATGAAGTTGGAACATTGGGTGTTCCTGTAATCTTATCAAATCTTGGATTATTATTTTTTGGAATAATTTATTATAAGAAAAAATTACCTTCTTCAATTTCTAATTCCATAGATAGAATAAGAATTTTTGAAATTCCAAAAAAACCTGGTTTAATCGTTTTATTAATAATTTTTTCAGTATACATTGGGGCTTCTTCTCCGGAATTATTACTTGATGAATCTGAACAGTGGGATGATTATGGAGTTTTGGAAAGTGCATTAAAGATATGGCCAGACGGAAAATCTGAAAATATCTACATCGAAGAACAAAATGATCGTTATGTACGCATGCTTCTTTTAGACGCATCTCAAAAATTTTTCCAAAACATCAAAATTTTACCTTTTGTTGCTTCAATCCTGGTAATCCTGTTTACATATCTTTTAACAGTTCAAATTACTGAAAAAAGATTTGCCGGAATAATTGCAATTCTAGTATTGATTCAAAGTCATACATTTCTTAGATTTGATACAGTTGCAGTATACGAAAACTTCTGGGTGCTATTCTATCTATTATCAATTTATGTTATAAAAAAACAATGGATTTTATCTCCAATCTTCTACATTCTATCATTTTTCACCAAAGCGTTTGTTGCACCTTATTTTGTCATGACGCTATTCTTTGCTGGAAGAACCTCGATTTCAACCAAAAAGAAAATTCTACTTTTGATATCCTATGTGGCAATCATAGGAATTTCTGCTTTAATTGTATTTTCTGGAGATACAATATACCCAAATGTAATACAAATTGATGCATCAAAATTCTTCATTGGACTTGCAACATTTGGACCTTTACTGAGATATGATTTCCTTTTACTAATGACAATTTTACCTGTTGTTGTTGGATTAACATTACTTGCAAAAAACAGCTTTAAAGAAACTGATTCAATCTTGTTTTTAATTTTAGGTACCTTTTTGGCAGGTCCAATTCTTATAGTGTTCACAAATTTTTATGAAATTCTTCCGTATAGGTATATTCCACTAATTGTATTCTTTTCAATTGGAATCGGAATGTTTTTCTCTAAAAAGTCTATTTCTTGATAATTGTCCATTGTGCTGTAGCTGTCTCTGTATCTGCAACTTCAATCATTGGTAAAAATACTTCAAATATGGAAATAAGATGTTCACTTTGATTTCTATCCATTGTAATTAATCCCAAGTAATGTGGTGGCTCATAAAGGAAATTCATCTTTTGTGTTTCTGTGTACATTTCAATTCCTTCTAAATGTTTTATACGTCCATCCTTGTCTAATTTTTTCCAGATCATTTCCGTATACTGTGATGGTAAATATCTTGCATTACTAGATTCTGCTACGGCAACTAAATTTTTATTTTCATCTCTTATTGTAACCATAACATGAATTAGATATTCCGATTCATTTGTTGAAATTGTTGGTGTTCCGCTAAGTAGAATTGCTCTTGATTTTTTTACTTTTTCGTTATCTGGGTCAATTGTTAATATTTTTGTAAAAATTTGATAAGATTTTTCATATTCTCCTAGCATTTTTAATGCAATTGCTTTGTTGGTTAATGCTGAAATTCTATCCGGCTCTATATCTAAAACTTTATTTGATAAGCTAAGACTTTTTGAAAAATTTCCTAGTTGTGCAAGAAGTCCTGCTTTGTTGGTTAATGCTTTCAAGTTATCCGGTTCTTGTTCTAAAATTTTATCAAGATAGATTATTGCTTCACTAAATCTTTTTTCTGCAACTAAAGCCGCACTAATGGATTCCCATTCTTTGATATTTTTCCCCTCTGGAAGAGGTAATTCCTCTTCTGCAACGGCTGCTTGCACTGAAAACAAAACTCCTAAACCAATTATTGCTATTAATATCGATTTAATCATACATTCATCAATAATTTGAGATAGATAAATTATTCAATAATCTGCTTTTTTGTTATTCCTTTTGGAATGAACTTCTTATAGTACTGCAAAAATGAATCATTTTTTGGAAGATATACTGAATCAAACTTGTTTTTAGTGAAAAATCCATTCCAAACTTCCAAAAATGTAGGGAATTTTTCAGGTTCAAATTCTTTCCTAGACATTACATAGTGTGATGCTGGAAAAACGTCTGAAATTTCAATTGGTATTATGCCTAAAAATGGATTGTA
>JAKUOP010000043.1 GCA_022450565.1 Candidatus Nitrosopelagicus sp.
CGTGCTGCTAATCTTTCAGGCACAAATTTGGAGGGGAAAAATCTATCAGGAATGGACTTGCGTGGAATAAATTTTAGTAATGCAAATTTGAGAGGTGTTGATTTTACTGATTCAGTTTTTTCAAAAATAATTCAAATTTCAGGAGATTGTCAAGATGAAAATCAAGTTCTAAATGTATTGAAAAATTTTACATGCATTACAGAAGTAATAAACAATGAATCCATTAGAACTGATTTTAGAAATGCTGATTTGACTAATGCCAAATTTGGTAATTTAGAACCTGATACAAATCAAATGATATATTTTGTTGATTTTAGAAATGCTGATTTGACTAATATCAAAGTTAATTCTGTACAATTTTTTGGTTGTGATTTTTCTAATACTAAATTAGATGGTATGGCTGCAAAACAAATGTTCATTGTAAAAAGTTATTTTAATAATACAATGATGAATAATTTTGAGATTAGTGAAACATGGATTCAAACAACTTCATTTAACAATGTAGAAATGACTAATGGAATATTTGATGATATTACGTTTATTGACACACATTTTCTAGAAACTAATCTGGATGGTACAATTATTAGTAATCTTAATGAAATGGATAATAATACATATGATTGCAAAAATAACCCAATTTGTAATAAATAAAAGCAAAAAAGTAACATATTTCAGGAATTGTTGGTGAGAAAATAATGTCAGTACAGGTATCTTACAAAAAACAGACAATGTTACTAATTATCGGATTAATTATTCTTTTTTTGGTAATAGAATTAATTGCAAATATTTGGTGGTTTACACAAATTAATTGTGAATTTGAGGAAAATGAAATTTTTCAAAAAATGGATGATGAAAAAAGACGCCAGTTGTGTGTAGATCTGTATGAGATAAAAACTTCAGGTATGGAACTTGTTCCAAACCAACAAAGTCAATCTATAACAATCAACAGTTTAGGATTTAGAGGAGACGACTTTTCTATTGAAAAATCAGATTCTTCTTATAGAATTTTCATGCTTGGCGGTTCTACAATGTTTGGACATGGCGCAACATCAGATAAAACAACAATTCCAGGATATATACAAGAATTTTTTCAAAACGATTTTGAAGAATATGATATACAAGTAATAAATTCAGGAATTCAAGGAGCAGATTCTTTTGATGAATTGAATATGATCGAGACAAGGTTACTTGATTATTCTCCAGACATGATGGTGATTTATGATGGCTGGAATGATTTACGGGAGAATAATTCTGCAGATACAATTTACAATAATTGGAATTCTATGTGTGAATTAGGAAAAGAGAATGGAGTTGATGTGATAGTTGTTTTGCAACCAATTGCAGGTTTTGGTAACAAACCATTGACACAACAAGAAATGGAATTTGCTGAAAACGGTAAAGATTACAATGATAATCTATTGATTAACTCCTATGAAAGATATGATGAATATTCAAAAAATCTTGAAAAACTAGATGCTTGTAAGGCAAATCTAAATTTGAGAGATGTTTTTGATAACGAATCATCTCCAATTTACTGGGATCAGGGTCACGTATCAGATAAAGGAAATAATCTAATTGCAAAATCACTCAAAGAGAAGATTGTACAATTTTTACCTAATGATCTACCAAAATCAGTACAAGGAATAGAAATTAAAGAATTTAATGATTCTGAAGCTGAAATGTTGGTTCGATATCTATTTTCAAATTATAAAACTCCAGTTATGATAAACAATATTTTCTCATTTGGAAATAATGAACAAAATATTTTTGATAGATCAGAAGAAGTAGATGATGCTGAATCAGGAGAAGTGACGCTTGTAACCCAATCAAAGATTTACAATGATGAAGACATTTCTATAGAAATCAAGATTTTAAATCATAATCTTCAAACTAAAACACTAGAGATTAAAACTGTAAACCATACAGATGAATCAAACATTCCGAATGTAACTTATTTTCTTAAAATTTTAAAAAATGATGAAATAATTTTGAGTGATTTTTTCTATTCTGAAGAAGAAATTTTTGTTTTAAATATTGAAACAAATAATTCAAATGAGATAGAAATTATTGGAGAAAGACAATATGATCACAATGCCCTAATTGCAGAAAAAACTAATCCAATTAAAATCTCAGGAGCAATATTAGAAAATGTTGAAGAATATCAATTTGTTATAGAATTAAGAACATTATATGATTCATCAAATTGGGTGTTTTCATTAAGTGATTTTCGAACTCAAGTTAAACCATAATTTTGAAAATTACTCGCCTTCTAGTTCTTTGACTTTGGCAAAACAAGTTTCTGCCTCATCATTCTGACCCTTGTGCTTTAGAAGTTCTGCTTTGTTATACCATGCATCTGCATAACCAGGAGATACCTGAATTGCCTTTTCATAACTAGATAATGCATCATCATACTTTTCTAATTGTGTTAGTGCGACACCACGATTATACCAAATTAGTGAATCACTGGTATCAATTGCAGAAGCCTTATCATAACATGTGACAGCATCTTCGTATTTTTCTAATTCTACAAGAGAAATCCCTTTGTTTAGATAGGTTTCTGAAGTTTCTATAATTTTTAGAGCCTTGTCGTAAAATTCTATGGCTTCTTCATGTTCATCATAATCTGCTGAAAGAACTCCCTCATTGACTAGAGCTTTGGCATCAGCTTCAGTTAATCCCATCACGATTAATTATCATGATTTTAGATAAGCATTTCTAAATTTTCTTTTTATATTTTATTTTTTGACAATTATGAGGTCTTCCTGTGTTCCTGTCTATTGGAATAAATTTTCGTTCTTCTGTTTTAAAATCCTCATCAAAGTAAATTTTCTTTCCACACCCCTTATCACAACTGTTAAGTTTTTGATTT
>JAKUOP010000044.1 GCA_022450565.1 Candidatus Nitrosopelagicus sp.
GAGGAGCAATTCTCTTGTGTAACGAATGGGTCACAGAATTAGAACCAGAACCTTCTACAGAAGAAACAGATGGCGGACAAACGAATTAACGAACTGAATGCATTAACTATTACTGCATCAAATGATGAGGCCTTGATTTCTGATACTTCAGCATCAGAAACAAAAAAGGTCACTATCGAAAATCTTTTTAAAACTCCGTATGTCGGAACACCACAAGCATTGTCTGGTGCAGGAACAGCAAATATAACTGCACCGATTACCAACTGTACTTCTACTGGAGCTGCACAAGTAATTGCACTTGCAGATGGAGCTCAAGGTCAAGTTAAGATTTGTTCCCATACTACTGATGGTGGAAGTGTGAGAATCACTCCTTCCAATTTAGATGGAGGAACTTATGTAGAACTAGATGCTGTTGGAGATACAGTAGTTCTTCTTTTCAATGATGGTGCATGGCAAATTATAGGTGGGCATGGTCATACAGTAGCATAATAAAAATATGAACTTATTTGATGATTTGAATGAAAAGAATTATGTTCACTTCGCAATGAAATATTATACAAATATTCAATGTACTTCAGTTGATGAGTTTAACGAAGATTTGAACAAAATAAAATATGTAAAGAGATTGTTTAATCGGTTTCTTGAAACTGGTGAATTACGAATCAATCTGATTATGAACCACTTGATCGTAATTTACAATGTGTTTGAAACAGAGGCTGCAACTCGTATGTTGTTTTTTAGAGTAGAGAAGAAGTTCTATTCTATACTGAAACCTTTTCTTCTTTTCATGGAGAGACTTCCAGAAGAAGTAAAGGGAATAAATGGAAAAAATATTAATACAAACGAAATCCCTTTGAATGAAACTACAGTCAAAGAGTTGAGAAAGATTTACTAATGGGCATTATCGCATCGATAGGAAACATATATTTTGTCTATCAGTTTTTAAAGAAATTGGTTACTCCATTTGAAAAGACCAAAGCATTTGAAATGGGAATCATAGACAAAGATGGTAAGATTCTCAAAAGACGAAGGGATTTGGAAACGAAAGAAGAAAAAGCAGCATATACTCTTTCTGATACTTTGATCTGGAATCTCAAGAAGATTTTAGGAAAGATTCCTCTAGGTAAGTCCAAACTTGCATCTTATGCAGCTGCACTTTGGCTCATTAAGGAACAAGGCAACGGAAAGATACTTGTTGATGAGAAGGAATTAGAAAAACAGTTTTTTGATTATTTTGAAAAACTGGAAAATGATGAATTGAATGAGAGTACATATGATAATGTTTCGGATAAGATAGTAATTGGAATATTACAGGCATATGATGAGGAACAGGAAAGTCATTCTAAGTTCCTTACTCTGGCAAATATGTATACTGGATTATCCAAAAAGTATATACAAGAAGAATTTTTGACCATGACACTTCCGTTTAATGAAACGATTAACAGGGAGTTTGAACAATTTTTAGATGAAGATGCTCCTGTGACTGGCACGGCAGGTGTTGCAACAAGAGGCATTCCTTTAGGACAACCACCTAAAGGAGTAGTAATGAAGAGATTTGCAGGAATGGATGTTTTCAAAGTAAATCCTTCAACATATCCAAAATCTAGATATGGTAAGAAAAAATTTGATCGGTATAGTAGGTATGTGGGCGAAGATGAAGCAGGACAATATATTCGTGCATATGCGAGGAAATATCCTAAGAAACCCATTATAGTGATGGATTCTGATACAGGATGTATGCAATTTTTAAGACATGGATTTGGAAAATGATGAAATTTAAGGAATATCTGCAAATCAATGCGGATGATTCTATTGAACAAGTTATGAATGGTGAGTGGATCAGTAAGAGTAGATCTACATGGAAAGCCACAGATGATGAAAATAACACAATAGAAATTCAAAATGATGGTCACGATCCTGAGTTGCAGGGTGAATCGTGGTCGGTGCATAACAATACCTTTGCGCCAAAAGCATTTGCCTTTTTTTGCAAACAATTTATTAAAGAAGTAAGACCAGCAGAATTAACCTATGCCAGAACAAGACTCTATCCACCAACTACAAACTGAGATACAAACATTAAAAATTAAGGATGAATTTCGTACAAAAGAATTAGATGCCTTAATGAAGAAGTTGACCGAAACTTCTGGAAAATTGAATGCACTCTCAGAAAACATAGGCCGTTTACTTGCAGGACAAGAACTGCATAAAACAAATGATAATGAAGTAAGAGATGAACTGAAGATACTCCATACACGAATTGGAGAACTTCATGATAAAATGACAGTTATGGTTGACAAAACTGAAGCCAAGATCGATACAGATATCAATATGCTTTTTAGAAAAGTAGAATCTCTTGAAAAATGGAGATGGATTGTTATCGGTGTTGTGACCGCATTAACATTTGTCATAGTTCATATAGTTCCTAAATTCTTAGACAATTAAACTTGACATTTTGACTGTGTGTGATATAATAGTATTACACACTTAAACTAGAGTTATATTATGCCGTCTTATATCGACACAAAATACGTGAACCTTCTATCTTCACGTTTACCCTTATTTAAAAGAAAAAACGAAGGACTTTTCAATTTCCGTTGTCCTTTATGTGGGGATTCTCAAAAGAGCAAAACAAAGGCTCGGGGATATCTCTATCAGAAAAGGACGGATCTTTTCTATCGTTGTCATAACTGTGGAAAGAGTACAACCTTTTCCAATTTCCTTAAAGAGTTGGATGGAGAGATGTACAAAGATTATGCACTAGAACGATACAAGGATGGTG
>JAKUOP010000045.1 GCA_022450565.1 Candidatus Nitrosopelagicus sp.
TCCTTACTTACAGCTCTAGATAGATCATATTTTTTTGGAGTTACCATGTGATTAGGTATATCTTGTAAATTATCAAGATCATATCCTCGTTCTTGAACAAAATATTCAAGATTTGAGTTTGTATTCTCAGAATGTTTTTGACCTTCAATGTGATAATTGTTTTCAGTGAAAGGATTTTGTAATGCATTGATTACACCAAAATTTCCCATGATTAATTGATCAGCTCTTGACCAAAAACTATCAGTATGCTCAACATTTTTTTTCTCAGTTTCAATCTGTTCAATTAAGAGATTATTCAGAGATAGACCTTCATCAGTGTTAATGTATATTGCATTACTGTTTAACGCATAATCATTTCCAGTGATAAATGCGGTAGGTAATTCACTTGGTGAATTTGGAGAGTTTTGAGGAGTTGGCTTTTGTTCGTCATCTTTCATGTCATTTTCTATAGTTAAGCCTGTAGGTGGTTGAACAAAAATTTCAACAGTTTTTAGTTCTGTTTCAGAAAATGATTCAGGAGCAAATCCCAATAATAAAATCATTGCAAGAGGTACAAAAGATAGTTTTAACATCAACTTGAAGATTTCCAAATTAACTCATTTTTAATTTTTTGTGGACTCCGGACCAGATGCAAGACTAGTGTTTGCAGGTTCAACGTAGATATTATTCACTATAGGATTTTTCATTACTGCACCCATTGTGGTTGCATCCATTACATACAATTTCAATACATACTCACCAGATTGTTTAGGAACCCAAGTTAGTTCAAGATCAACAGATTTTTTCTTTGTGATATTAGTTTTTTGTGACATCCCAACATAATCGACTTGACCAGTCTCTACATGTTCAGCTTGTGCTGCAAACACAAATTGATTTGGAGCATAACTGGTACTTACAAAAGTTCCTTCAATATGTACGTCTTCATTTTCAACAAATATTTTTGAACTGTTTGGAATGTTATGTTCAGAAAGTCTCTTTTTTAATTCGTTGACTTCATCGTTTAATTCAGAGATTTTTGTTATCAAACCATCATATTTGAAAGAATGTGCACTCATGTTTTCTTTAGTTACTTCATAACCCATTTTTTCAATGCGTTGTTCTTCAGTTAATACAAGTCTTTCATATGTAGTAATGTCAGTATTTATTTCATTTATTTCATTGATATCAGGTTTAGCATATGGAAGTATGCTGACCTTAGCTAAAGCGACCTCAGATAATGGAGATGCTTCCTTTACTTTTGCAAAATTGTAAATGTCCAAATGATCACAATCAAATGGTTCAGTGTCAATGTCCCAGTCAGAAGAGGTCATGGTGCATCCGTCTATTCCGTATGGTTTTGGTAGAGTGTAATCTTTGTAATGTACATAGATATGGTCTCCAGGTTGGGCATGAAGTCGTGCACTACCTCGTTCATAGCATTCACCTTTGTAACAACGAATTCCTCCTTTTCCAGAGGTTTCTTGATCTAGAGAGTCTTGATCATCAGTCAAATAGAGAGTTCCATAGAAAGTTTGATCATCAGCTTGCATCACCCACCAATCACGTTCATGTCTAAGTTCTATCTTAGTACCACCTTTATCAGAATCAGACCACACATGAACTTCTACAGGAGTTGAATCCCACGGACGACTTGATACATCTCTATCCTTTAGAACAACAGATACTTGCTGATCCATTGTAACAATATCATCACCAAAGTTTACTTCGCCTTCTTTCATTGTATAGTATGCAGTTTTACTAACAAACTTGTCTTCAGAATATTCCCATGCGATTGTAAATGCACCCGTTCTATCAGTTTGAATACTGCAGATTTTACTACCAATACTTCCATGAAAAGAACGGTCACTTCCAGATGTAAACTGTTTATTATAATCACCATTAATTACACCAAATGAATACTTTTCAGGGAGTGCAATGAAACGTTTTATTCCAGATAAACTTACAGAGCCTGCAAACACACCTGTGTCAGAACCAATTTCTTTTATTCCTTTTACAGCTGCTAAACCGTTGTTGCCACTATTAGACCACCATTGCATGTATCCAGGATAGAAAGCACTATCCCAATGTTCTTTTGTTAATCCACCTACATTTGACTGATACAATTTTTTATGAAATGCCGAACCGCCATTGTCAGCAATCCATGATTGATAGCCCCATCCTGCACCTTCTCGTCCACCTTCATTACTCCACATCCCTACAGTTGGACTTGCATCAGATGTGCAGAAAATTTCATTGTACTGTTTATTTCCAATATAATCAGTCTTTAATGGATCTTCATTAAATCCAGGAGCATAAATAACAACATAAACAGTGTCAGTAGTATGCCAGTCCATGTATTTTTCAGCTTTCATACATTTTTGAATTACAGATTGACGTAATTCATTTTGATCAATTAAACCAGGCGCAGTTGCGTTAAAGGAATTTCTTCCATCAAATAGATAGCTGTATGCACCTGCACCTTGAGATGTATTACCAAAGGGATTATTTCCACAAAACCACATCTTAATTGATTCCGCTTCAGCAGCACCGTCAAATCCACCATTGTAATTATCATATGGAGTTCGTGCATTTTCATTTTTTGCAGTTCCATAATAACTGGAATCTTTTGTAGCTTTTTTGATTTCATCGACAGGATTTTTTCCAGGATTAGTATCTTCAGAGTCAGAAGGAGTTGGAGGATAATCTGGTGCAGACATTGCTGCAGGTGTTAGACTAACCGTGAAAACCAGCATAAATGTGAATATTACTAATAGTGATTTCATATGAAAAA
>JAKUOP010000046.1 GCA_022450565.1 Candidatus Nitrosopelagicus sp.
ACATTTAAGATATATCAAACTTGTAAAATCGTAATGAACCCAAGAATTGTAGTTGGCGGCATAATTGGTGCTTTTGCCATAGTCATTCTAGTAGCAGGTGGATTCATTGGTGGCGGAGTCATTGATGACGTTTCTGGCGGTAGCATAATTTCATCCCCATCGTCTTCTGGACCTGAAATATTCCCATTAGTAATCGAGCTAGAAGATGTTACAGTTGTTGAGATAGTAGATAATACTGCCTACATGGGTGTCACATTCAAAGTTACAAATCCAAATTACAAAACGGTCATGCTTCAGATGATTAAATACACAGTATATGGTGACGATTTGAAAATTGGTTCTAAAAGTATTGGAGACCGAGATACAGATGTAACAATCGCTGGCGGCTCTAACTATTATCCAATTCTGAATGGATATCCAACATCAATTAAAGATGAATTTACAATAAAGAATTCAGGAAATGTACCAGAATTCTGGGAGGCATTAGAAAATGACTCTGTTCATTGGCGAATTAATGCTGAAGCATTCTATAACCTAAGTTCGATGACTGCTGGGCAAGAAAATGACGCCTATTTTGAGTTCGAATACGGTAAATGATTGTATCACAATTTTATAAAATTATGATAGTTTGTAAAAAATAAAAAAAACCATCCAGCAGTATTATATTCTATCCATAGATCAAATTTTTTTATGGCAGAAGCAGGAATGGCAGCATATGGTTCAGCAATCGGAGTAGCAATCGCACTCGCAGTAGTCACATTTGCTCTTAGAGGCAAAGGACACCCTGATCCAGCCGAATAATCAAAAACAAAAAAAGAAATTTCTTTTTTATTTTTCTAGTCTTAGTGTAAACTGAAAATTTTTTTAATGTCAGTGTTATCTACTTGAAGTCTTTACCGAGAATCTGTTGTACAAGGTCCTTTTCGTTTTTCTTCTTTTTCGTATAACATCTCTCATAGTATTGGCATGTTAAACACTCAGTAGATGGTTCCAAGATTGGAGCTTTTTTCGACTTGATAAGGTCGTTTAATACGCGTACTCGGCGAACAACTTCCTCGAACATTTTCTTGTCTTTTGTAAGTGAGAACGAGGCCTCATTTCCATTTCCGTCAATGTATACCAAAATCCCGTCAATTTTGTCATAAATCCATAGGCATGCATTTAGGTACAAAATGTCTTTTGCAAATGGGTCTTCAGGAAATTCTGATACAGATCTGAAAATCATTACTACATCATCTGCAATCATGTCTGATTGACCCTCAAGTTTTAGCTGTTCGTCGCCAGGAAGATCATAAGTATCAGGTGTGGAACCATAGTCCAACTGGCGGAACATCCCTCCTAGCAAGTCAGAAAATCTGGTTTTTTCAGCTTCTATAGGATCGGTCCTGTCATAATAAGAGCGTCTTAGGCATTTGGTGACTTCACTTAGATGTATTTTGCCAATGTCCTCCGTATCAATTTTGTAATCTAGTTGTTTTCCAACTGATTCTATTGCATTTTTGATGACTGTTCTAAAGTCTCGATCTCCCATCATGATAGGATAAAATGGACAAACACGGTGTTTTAAAGTTGCTTATTGGGATTGTTAGAAAACACGACTAAGTGAGTAGTCAGAAATACAATTTGTCCTACTGTGAATGATCTGGTGGAACAACTGATGGTCAAGTAGATAGCTGTGAATTTGTACCTGTTTTTTCCCTTTCTTCTGATTAGCAAGTATTTTGATTTCTTCATTGTCGGTTTCAAATGTTAGATAGTCATTTGGAAAAAGTGAATCTGAAAATATGCATTTGCTCTCTTCAAAAAAGGAGAATTTCAGAAGGAAATTAGAAATTCTTTCTGAAAATGCCAAAATTACGAAATGAATCCCAAATGCAAGTAAGGCTCCAGTAAGCCAGCTACCGGTTTCTAAAAAGACATAAAGAAAAATCCCAACTGATGGCAGAGTCAGAATTAGCGCAAGAATCGTACTAACCCATAATGTGTTTACCAATACATCATAAGTTAGAAAGTTTTTTTTGGATGAATTTTCTGTCATTTAAAATATCAATCTTCTGAAATAATCAACTTGGTCATGGTAGTCTCAATTGGAATTTTCTGTTCAACTGCAAATGCGATTGCTGAAATATTCCTAACTTCATATGCAATTAATTTTGAAATTGCAACTGTTGTTGCAAAGCTAAACATCTTTGAAAACGAGCCATTTACTGCCTTGTATGTTGCCATCTCAAAGGAATGCTCAAATTTAGAAATCATCTCCGTATCATCTTCTGATTCTGGAATCAAGTCTTTGTATCTTGTACTTGAAAGTTCATCTAAAGCATCTGCGATATTTTCAGTAGCAGCCATCCTTTCCAAAAGATGTTTTGGAGTAGTTACTGTTGGTGTAACTAGAAGATCTTCAATCTTTTGATCTTCCAATCCCCAGAAACGCCCTCTAAGAACGCTCATAATGTTATAGAAATCAATATCCATTCCAAAGATATGGCTAACATCCTGATCACCAGAATTTCTTACAGCGTTGCTGATATTCTGATATAGAATTTTGTCAAAGTATGCATCAAAGACCTGGATGTTTTTTGTCTCATTGTATAATGTAACTGCCTTTGTAATATCTGCAGAAAATTCAAGTGAGCCAAGATTTGATGCTGCCTCGTCCAAGTCCTTAGCCATTAGTGCCTTCAAAATCACATCTCTTTGTTTGACC
>JAKUOP010000047.1 GCA_022450565.1 Candidatus Nitrosopelagicus sp.
ACTACACATTGTTCGTGACCATGAACAAATACAGTCTGAGATGACTGACCACAATAAGGACAAACCTTTTCTTTTGACTGATTATTTGAACTTGGTTGATTTGATTGGTTAACTGTCAAAATTAACTACTTTGAAATTATCCATTCAAGACGATTTAGGAAACTCACCCTGACAACAAGATAATATCTCTTTCCCATATATTTTCACATCCTTTTTGACTAAATCAGTTTAGTATTAATGTTAAGGAGACATAATTCTTAAGATTTCCAAATGTATAAATACACTATGTAGTGGTTTTAAAAGAAGGAATAGGTAAAAGGAACATCAACATCTGAAAAGGAGCTAAAGAATGTTATGTTATCCCGTATGGAGCGTGAGGGAAATACTCGTACTGATTACATTGGACTGGCTATCAATATTGTAAATGATTTGAGAGAAAGACATTAGTTTTACCAAATCACAAAAAAAGTCTTGAGATAAATGAAATTGAGTTTACCATGCGCATTTTGACGTAATTGATTTGGTAATCTCATTTGAATAATCAGGCTATTTGCTGAATTTGGAATATGCTGATTAACTAACCATACAATTTCCGATTAGAACCCACCGAGGAGCAGGAAACTCGCCTGTTACACTATGCCCACACTTGCCGATTTCTATATAACCTTGCACTTGATCAGATTATAATCAAATTTTATACTTTTTTGATGGTAATGATTAGATTTGAACTAATTTAAAGAAACCCAGTTTGAAAGCATGAGTGAACATACTTATACCAACAAACTCATCCATGAAAAAAGTCCATACCTTTTACAGCATGCACACAATCCTGTTGACTGGTATCCATGGGGAAGTGACGCCTTTGATAAAGCCAGAAGTGAAGATAAAATGCTGTTTGTCAGCATTGGATATGCTACTTGTCACTGGTGCCATGTGATGGAACGCGAATCATTTGAAGACCCTGATTTAGCTGATTATCTTAACAACCATTTTGTACCGGTAAAAGTTGACCGGGAGGAGCGTCCGGATGTTGACAAAATTCACATGGATGCTCTTCATGCTCTTGGACAACAGGGAGGATGGCCGCTTAACATGTTTGTAACGCCAGAAGGAAAGCCGGTTACAGGTGGGACTTATTTCCCTCCAAAGCCCATGTATGGTCGCAAATCATTTGGTGAACTTCTCAGGACTTTGGTTTCAGTATGGGCCAATGAACGGGATAAGATTTATACCACTGCTGATCAAATCTCATCTCATTTGCAACAAAAAGCTGTTCTGAATGACACAGAACATTCGGAATTCACCTGGCAGGCAGAAGAACAGGCAGTAGCTCAATTTCATAGTTCCTTTGATTCAGAGTATGGTGGATTCAGCCACCAGCCTCAAAACAAATTTCCTCCCAGTATGGGATTGATGCTTTTGTTGAGGTATCATCACAGGACAGGTGATTCTTTTTCACTTGAAGTGGTAGAAAAGACGCTGAAAAAAATGTATGCCGGGGGCATATATGATCAGCTTGGAGGAGGTCTTAGCCGTTACAGTACAGATTACAAATGGCTGGTTCCGCATTTTGAAAAAATGCTGTATGACAATGCACTTTTTGTCTGGGCGCTGATTGAAACTTTTCAAATTACAAAAAATCCAGTTTATGAAACTGCAGTTAGAGATGTACTTT
Source organism: Candidatus Nitrosopelagicus sp. (assembly GCA_022450565.1). Taxonomy (GTDB): domain Archaea; phylum Thermoproteota; class Nitrososphaeria; order Nitrososphaerales; family Nitrosopumilaceae; genus Nitrosopelagicus. Next base: position 1,676 of record JAKUOP010000047.1, read on the forward strand.
CATACATTGAGAAAATAATGACATCATCAAATGGGGCATTTTTTTCAGCTGAAGATGCTGACAGTGAAGGAGTGGAGGGCAAATTTTATCTCTGGTCAAAAGCCGAGGTTTTGGAAATTTTAGGGATTGAATTTGGAGAACTTGCTTGTAAGTACTGGGATATTACTGAAAATGGAAATTTTGAAGGCAGTAATATTCTGAACAGACCCCGCTCAGACCTAGATGTAGCAAAAGAGTTCCGGATTACTGAAGAAGAATTGCAAGATCAGCTAGGGATTGCACGTCAAAAACTTATGGCAGTTCGAACTAAAAGGATACGTCCGTTGTTGGATAACAAGGTGCTGACTTCATGGAATGCCCTAATGATTTCTGCTTTTGCACGTGCTGCACGTGTTTTTGGTGACAGTTTATTTGAAAAAACAGCCGAACGTGCTGCTGCATTTATTTTTAAAAATTTGAAGGATGAATCAGGGAGGCTGCTCCGGCGCTGGTGTGATGGAGAGGCACGCTATCCAGCTTATCTATGTGACTACGCGCAAATGACTATTGCATGTCTGGACCTGTACGAAACAACTTATGATCCGGTTTGGTTCCGGAAAGGATGTGAATTATCAATTCAATTATATCCATTTTTCCGTAATGAAAAGGGCCCCTTTTATGATACAGGGACAGATGGTGAAGTTCTGCTTACACGCAATGCGGAAGGATATGATGGTGTTGAACCATCTGGAAACAGTAGTGTTGCAAATGCGTTTCTGAGACTAAACTCTTATGGTCTTGAAAGTGAATTTTTTGAAGACGCTCAGCGTATTTTCCGTTGTTTTAGTCCCATGATTAACCAGGCAGGTAGCAGCTTTTGCTCAATGCTCTCCGGCATACATTTCAGTCTTTCAAGTCCTAAAGAAGTTGTTATCTCGGGAAGACGAGGTGATGCTGAGACAGAAGCTTTGCTGTCAGAAGTTCGTAGGGAGTTTCATCCAAATATGGTGACAGCGTTTCTCGATGATGGTAACAGTAAA
>JAKUOP010000048.1 GCA_022450565.1 Candidatus Nitrosopelagicus sp.
AACTAAAAAAGTAGCATAAGTAACTATTTTGCTTGATATTTGCTCGCTCATACAGTGGTAAATTATAGGTGATTTATCAAGTATGTGAAACCCTAAAAACAATTAAAAGTAAAATTTTATTCAGATACACATGGATGAAAAATTAAGAATACCTGGAGAAAAGATTGCGTCAATTGAAGAGTATCTCCCAGGAGATAACACATTTGAAGATGATGATTCTATTAGAGCAACTACTATTGGAGAAATTAGTTTAGATTCCTCTGAGAGGTTAGCATCAATTAATCGACAAAAACAAATTACAGTACCAAATGTGGGGGATGTGATAATAGGAGTTGTAGAAGCAAATTTACCATCAATGATTGCCATAATGATAAAATTTGTTAATGGAAAAAAAATGAATTCAGATTTGGAATGTATTTGTGTTACAAGACATATTAGAAAAAAGAATATTGCTTTAGCACAAGATGTTGTAAAAGCAAAGATAATCAGTCACATTAATGGAACAATACATGCAACTATTGATTCACCAGAATTAGGAGTATTATTCACAAAATGTAGAAAATGTTTTGGTACTGTTGTAAAGATGAGAGATGCAGTAAAGTGTAAGGATTGTGGATGGATTGATGATAGAAAACTATCTACTGAATTTGGAAAAAGTGAATTTTTAATTTAAAATTAAGATGAAGAAAGTATCATATCAGGGCGTACCGGGAGCATATAGTCAAAGTGCAGCAAAGAAATTTTTTGGAGAAGAAATTGATACAATTGGAACAAATTCATTTGAAGAGGCATTAAATTCTGCTCAAAATGACAAAACATTATCTGATGTAGATTATTCTATTTTACCTGTTGAGAATTCTATTGAAGGCACAGTTGGACAGAGTATTGATGAAATTGTAAAAACAAATCTACATGCAATAGGAGAGGTGTATCTTAAAGTGGAACATTGTTTAATTGGCAAAGGTAAACTGGAAGATGTAACAAAAGTATATTCACACCCACAAGCATTAGGACAATGTAGTCATTTTATTGAAAACCATGATTTCAAAACTGTTCCAACATATGACACAGCAGGAAGTGTCCAAATCATTAAAGATCTTGAAAATAATTGTGGAGCAATAGCAAGTAGTCTTGCTAGTGATTTGTATGATGTACCTATAATCAAAGAAGGAATTGCAAATCATTCAAATAACTTTACACGTTTTTTGATATTTTCAAGAGAGAAAACTATTGAAAGTAAAAATGATAAGACTTCAATTATTTTTTCAGTAAAACATGAACCAGGGGCATTATATAAAATATTGAAAGAGTTTAATGATAATGATATCAATCTAACAAAAATTGAATCTAGACCAAATAAGAATACAAATTGGGAATACAATTTCTTTGTAGATTTTCTAGGTCATTCTTCAAATTCTAAAATAAAATTAGTACTAGACAATATTGAAAAAAATACAATATTTCTTAAGATAATCGGTTCATATCCAATTGCAGAATTAGATTAGAATCCTTTTGGTTTTCTTGCACTAAATCCTGCACTAAATCCAATTATTACAACTCCTGCAATAATTACTAAAATTGAATAAGTGAAGAATAATGGATCACGTTCTAGTTCAAATTTGTAACTTTCAGTGAACTCTGAATCGCCAGTATTTTGTATTGTGATTATTGTTTGGCCTGCAGTGATCGAAGTCCACGAAAGGTTTGCTTTATTTTTAAAACTGGCATTAACATCATTACTTGAATCAGGAGTCGTAATTTTTACATCAAAAGAATCTCCAGTTATAATCAACGATTGAGATGAGTTTGCAGGAGCATTGAAATTAATTTTATCAAAATCGCCAATTCCAAATGTTGCAGTATCCTCTTGAATTTCATTTGGTGAATTTAATGAAGTAACCATTGAAGAAGCACCTAAAATGGAAATTGCACTTCCAATAATAATTCCAATAATTGTGAACTTATTTAACATAAAAAAACTGGATTTTAAATCAATAAAAGATTAGCTATAGTACATCAACATCATGAGGTTGACTTTCTGCAAATCCAGCACGTGACATTTTTATAAATTCAGCATTATTTTGCATTTGTCTAATATCATGTCCACCACAATAACTCAACCCAGAACGTATTCCTCCAGTAATTTGAACAAGAATATCAATTACAGTTCCTTTGTACGGAACCATTGCCTCTACTCCTTCAGCAACATAATCATTTAGATCATCCTCAGTATCACTTTGTGTAACTTCCTTTGATTTTCTTCTTCGTGCTGCACCTAGAGATGCCATTCCACTGTAAAACTTGTATCTTTTTCCATTTTTTGTAATTGTTGAACCAGGACTTTCGTCAGTACCACCTAACATACTTCCTAACATAACAGAAGATGCACCAGCAGCTAATGCTTTTGTTGCATCACCTGATGTTCTTGTTCCACCATCAGAAATAATTGGTATATCATATTGCTTACCAATTTCAGCACAATCCATTACAGCTGTTAATTGAGGTACACCAGAACCGGTAATGACTCGTGTAATGCAAATTGAACCTGAACCAACACCAACTTTTACAGCATCAACTCCAGCTTTAATCAAATCTTCAGTACCTTGAGCAGTTGCTACATTTCCAGCAATCAGCTCACAGT
>JAKUOP010000049.1 GCA_022450565.1 Candidatus Nitrosopelagicus sp.
TACTGTTTAACGCATAATCATTTCCAGTGATAAATGCGGTAGGTAATTCACTTGGAGAATTTGGAGAATTTTGAGGAGTTGGTTTTTGTTCGTCATCTTTCATATCATTTTCTGTAGTTAAGCCTGTAGGAGGTTGAACAAAAATTTCAACAGTTTTTAATTCCGTTTCAGAAAAGGATTGAGGGGCAAATCCTAATAGTAAAATCATTGCAAGAGGTACGAAAGATAGTTTTAACATCAACTTGAAAATTTCCAAATTAACTCATTTTTAATTTTTTGTAGACTCCGGACCAAAAGCAAGACTAGTGTTTGCAGGTTCAACGTAGATGTTATTAACTATAGGATTTTTTAATACGGCACCCATTGTACTTGCATCCATTACATACAATTTCAATACATATTCACCAGATTGTTTAGGTGTCCAATCTAGTTCAAGATCAACAGATTTTTTCTTTGTGATATTGGTTTTTGCTGACATTCCAACATAATCGACTTGACCAGTTTCTACATGTTCAGCTTGTGCAGCAAATACAAATTGATTTGGTGCATAACTGGTACTTACAAAAGTTCCCTCAATATGCACTGTTTCATTTTCAACAAATGTTTTTGAACTACTTGGATGGTTATGTTCAGAAAGTCTCTTTTTTAGTTCAGCGACTTCATCGTTTAATTCAGAGATTTTTGTTATCAAGCCATTATATTTGAAAGAATGTGTACTCATATTTTCTTTAGTGATATCATATCCCATTTTTTCAATACGTTTTTCTTCAGATATTAGTAGTCTTTCATATGTATCAATGTCATCATTTATCTCACGTAGTTCATCAATATCCGGTTTTTCGTAAGGAAGTATACTGACCTTTGCTAGAGCAACTTCGGACAACGGAGTAGCCTCCTTTACTTTTGCAAAGTTGTAAATGTCCAAATGGTCACAGTCAAATGGTTCAGTGTCAACAGTCCAATCAGCAGAGTTCATTGTGCAACCATCAATTCCAAATGGTTTTGGTAAAGTGTAATCTTTGTAATGAACATAGATGTGGTCTCCAGGCTGTGCATGAAGAATTGCACTACCACGTTCATAACACTCACCTTTGTAACAACGAATTCCACCTTTTCCAGAAGTGTCGTGGTCTAATGATTCTTGGTCAGGAGATAAAAAGAGAGTGCCATAGAATGTTTGATCATCAGCCTGCATTACCCACCAGTCTCTTTCATGTCTTAGTTCCAATTGTATTCCACCTTTATCCGAATCAGACCATACATGAACTTCTATTGGTGTTGAATCCCATGGACGACTTGATACATCTCTATCAGATAAAACAACTGAGACCTGTTGATCCATTGTAACATAATCATCTCCAAATTTTACCTCACCTTCTTTCATTGTGTAATATGCAGTTTTACTGACAAACTTGTCTTCAGAGTATTCCCATGCAATTGTAAATGCACCTGTTCTATCTGTTTGTATACTGCAAATTTTGCTACCAATACTACCAGTAAAAGAACGGTCGGAACCTGCAGTAAACTGTTTATTATAATCAGTATTAATTACACCAAAAGACATTTTTTCTGGAAGTGCCATGAAGCGTTTTATTCCAGATAGTGAAACAGTTCCTGCAAATACTCCAGTATCAGATCCAATTTCTTTAATTCCTTTTACAGCTGCTAAACCAGCATTGTCTTGATTGGACCACCATTTCATATATCCAGGATAGAAATCACTATCCCATTCACTTCTATCAGTGTTGAATGTTCCATCATTTGATGCGGAGCCAAATTTTTTGTAAGGATTGTAAATTTCTTTATGGAAAGCAGTACCACCATTATCTGCAATCCATGATTGATAACCCCATCCAGCACCTTCTCGTCCACCTTCGTTACTCCACATACCAACGGTTGGACTTACATCAGATGTACAAAAAATTTCATTGTATTGTTTATTTCCAATATAATCGGTCTTTAATGGATCCTCATTAAAGCCAGGAGCATAAATGACAACGTAAACAGTATCAGTAGTGTGCCAGTCGATGTACTTTTCAGCTTTCATACATTTTTGAATTACTGATTGTCGTAAATCATTTTGATCAAGTAAACCCGGTGCAGTTGCATTAAAGGAATTTCTTCCATCAAACAGATAGCTGTATGCACCTGCGCCTTGAGAGGTATTTCCAAATGGATTATTTCCACAAAACCACATCTTGATTGATTCTGCTTCGGCAGTACCATCAAATCCACCACGATAATTATCATATGGAGTTCGTGCATTTTCATTTTTTGCGGTTCCATAATAACTAGAATCCTTTGTAGCTTTTTTGATTTCATCTACAGGGTTTTTTCCAGGATTGGTATCTTCAGAGTCTGAAGGAGTTGGAGGATAATCAGGAGCGGCCATCGCTGCAGGAGTAAGACTAACTGTAAAAACTAAGAAAAATGTGAATGCT
>JAKUOP010000005.1 GCA_022450565.1 Candidatus Nitrosopelagicus sp.
AACGTTTGAGCAGTCGGTAGATGTATTTCACAGAACTATGTCAAAGTACTTTCCAGACAGAGCATTAGAATTGGACATACTTGTTGCGATCTGTGCTAGCTTCTTTATTAAAGACATAACCCAACCCATTGCTCTCTTCTTACTTGGTAACCCCTCATCTGGAAAATCCACTCTTCTTGAGATAATCAAGGAACTACCTGTAATTCTCTGGAGAGACAACCTAACTTCTGCATCTTTACTATCTGCAGCACCAAATATAGAACCCGAAGACCAACTACTAAATCAGTTAGAGGGAAAGGTCTTAACAATACCCGAGTTTGCACCTATGGCAAATAACAAAGAGGCAAAACAACTCATGCCTGATTTCACAAGATTGTTGGATGGAAATTCCTTTGTGAGACATAGTGGTTATGGAGTAATTGGCCAAACAAAAGCTCAGAGGTTCAACATGATAGGTGCGATGGTACGCGTATCTCCAAAAATGTGGGAATTATTCGGAAACATGGGACCAAGGCTCGTATTCCTGCGTTTGCCAGACAGGGAACAATCCTTGAATCAGACAGTGACAAGACTAACCAAATTATCCTCAGACCGCTCATATACAGAAAAATTAGAGGTTGCGAGAAAACTTGTGCTTGCATTTTATCAGAACATAACTAGGTTTTATCCAAATGGCATATCATGGACCAAGGAAGATGATAATGCAGAAACGCTAGATCATATTGCTAAACTATCAGTACTTGTAACAAAGATGAGAGCTGTCTTACCAAAACAGAATAAAAAATATGAAGGCAAGCCTTTGGTGGAAGATCCAACGAGGATTTACATGGCGTTGACTGGGATTGTAAAATCTTGTGCGTTCATTCGCGGTAGAACCTATATTTCTCCAGACGAATTATCTATTGCCTTTCGAATTGCTACAGATTCTGTTCCATCTGAGAGAGCGAGCGTACTAAACGCATTGATACACAACGGTGGTATCATTACAAGTAAAAAATACTCTAATTTGGAAAAGGTTTCAAATGAAACGACACATAATAGATTTGAACAGATGATTCGACTTGATATCTGTGAATATGAAAATAATTCAAGTAAAATAAATCCACTTGATAAAATTGTTCTAAAAGATGAGTGGCTATGGCTCCAATATTGAAGAAACAGCATCGTCAACTGCAGAATCAAAGTTTGATTCTATATTTTTTTGAATATCAGTAAGTTTTTCATCTCCTTTTTTATGAATTTTTTTAGATTCTGATTCGGCCTTGGATTTAGATGATGAGATGATATTTTCTGCCTCTTTTGAAGCAATTTCCTTTGTTTTTTCCATTAAATTATCAATCTCCTTTTGTGCCTTTGAGTTAAGTTGTTTTTTCATATCATCTAGTTTGAGATTTAGCGAATCTATGTCAGATTCCAAGCCTGAAAGTGCCTTGATGATTCCATCTACTTTTGTTCCAGTTTGACTCATTTACAAAAATTCACTTTCTCCAATAATTAAACCATTTCAATTCGTAGTCAATAGCAAAATTGCTCTGGCCAGATCGCCTTCTGCCTCAGCAAGAGCATCCTTTGCTTTTTCTTCATCAACGTTTGCTTGCTGGCATACCAAAGCAATATCTTCATCACTGAAAATTTGAACTTCTAACTCCTTTTCTTCATAACTTTCAGCAACTACTTGAAAAATTGAGTTGTCTTTTGCTTTCATCTCAGTGACTGAAGGTTTTGCAATAATAATCTCTTTTTTATCAGTTTTAATAATAACTTCCTGAACATTTGAGATTTCTTCCATGTCTAGACCCATTTTGTCCATCATTCTTCGCATCTGGCGATTTCCGCCACGTCCACCCATCATGAAATGGATTCTCTT
>JAKUOP010000050.1 GCA_022450565.1 Candidatus Nitrosopelagicus sp.
TGTATGAAATCTGAAAAATATATTGATTGGCATACTACTGATACAGTTTACGTTGTCATCTATGCTCCTGGATTTAATGAAGATCCATTAAAGACAGATTATATTGGAAATAAACAGTACAATGAAATTTTCTGCACCTCTGATGCAAGTCCAACAGTTGGTATGTGGAGAAACGAAGGTGGTAGAGAAGGTGCTGGATGGGGTTATCAATCATGGATTGCAGATAATGGTGGTACTGCTTTTCATAAACAAATCTATGAGCCTTACAAAAAATTTGGTGCTAATTCTAATGATGGAACATTTAAGACAGATAGATCAAACTGGTCAAGTGATTTCTATCCTGGATACATGCAATGGTGGTCAAACAATGACAATGCAGGACTTGTAGCTGTTAAAGGAGTCAAAGAAATTGGGTCAGACACAGGAGTATTTGCAGGCACTGTTTCCCTATCTGGAATAAAACGATTCATAGCTCTTCCTGATAAATTTTCATACGGTGTACTTAATGGAGACTATAACAAACAGTTTACAGCTGGAAGCGACCGTTCAAGTCCAAATGCAATCGGTAGTAAGATTTGTAGTGTCCAAACTGATAGAACAGGTGCCTTTACAATTGCATGGGAATATTCTGAAGACAAGTTTGTTAGCAAAACTGCATATTATACAATGAAAGAAGGTGAAGTAAACTTTGGTGATGATATTGTTACAATGGACCAACAAGTTTCTGTTGTTCTAAAGGATAGGGATGTATCAAGTCGCCCATGGGATTCAACTCCGATACAAGTTCATGTATGGTCTGATTCGGACAAAGGTGGAACTACAATAGAACTTAGACATGAACGAGATTGGTGGGTAATGCAAGCTGATGATCAAACTTTCTATGGAACTCTGTATCTGACTCCTGATCAAGACTCTCTAGATCAGGAAACTTCAGGAAAAGGTGGAATTCGTTGTTACAAAGGTGAGTGTTATGAACGAGGTAGTGCACGACTTCACGCACAACCTGGCGACCACATTTATGTACATTACAAGGACTACACTCTACCAAAACCATATGGAATAGATGGCTGTACAATGACCTCTTCTGACTGGACTGTTGACACTGAACCATTCGGTTGTGATCATTTGGACATTTACAACTTTGCAAAAGTAAAGGAAGCTACCCCTTTGTCAGAAGTCGCTTTAGCTAAGGTCAGTATACTTCCATACGAGAAGCCAGATGTTGATGAACTTAACGACATAAATGCTGACATTGCAATATATGAGCGACTTGTAATAACTGAAGAACAACGCATTGAAAGAATGGGATATGAAGTCACTAAAGAAAACATGAGTGAACATTCTTTCAAATATGATGGTTTAATCACAAAAATCTCTGAATTAAAAGACGAAGTCATTGAACTAAAAAATAGACTCTCCGATCATAATATGCCAAACAGTTCAAGAACTTTTGTAGAAGGTGAGGCCGTACATATTGAAGGAACTTTTGTCAGTACCAGTTATGCACCAAATCAATTTGTGTTTGCTGCACAAGCTGAACATGTAGAAACCGGGCAAGTTGATTATGTTGGAATGTCTGATAAAAAGAATATCACAAAGAAAAAGTCTGTGGATGTTGATTTAGGTTGGACACCTAAGCAACCTGGCGAATATATATTGAAATTGTATGTAATGGATGCAACTACAATGGGTGCAGTAATGAAAAACCCTATAGTGAATAATATCTATGTTGAACCTGCAAATACCAATCTTGCATCTGGTCCGGACTCCACAAAAAATTAAAGATGAGTTAATTTGGAAATTTTCAAGTTGATGTTAAAACTCTCTTTCATACCTCTTGCAATGATTTTACTATTGGGATTTGTTCCTGACTCCTTTTCTGAAACCGAACTAAAAACTGTTGAAATTTTTGTTCAACCTCCTACAGGTTTAACTACCGAAAACGGCATCAACGATGACAAACAAAAACCAATTCCTCAAAATTCACCAAATTCTCCAAGTGAGATGCCTGTTGCATTTGTTACCGGTAATGAGTATGCATTAAACAGCAATGCAATATACATTAACACTGATGAAGGTATTTCTCTAAATAATCTCTTGATAGATCAAATTGAAACTGAGAGAAAAAATGTAGAGCATATGGATAGTTTTTGGTCAAGAACTGATCAATTGATCATGGGAAATTTTGGTGTAATCAATGCATTACAAAATCCTTTTACTGAAAACAATTATCATATAGAAGGTCAAAAGCATTCTGAGAACACAAACTCAAATCTTGAATATTTTGTTCAAGAACGAGGATATGACCTTGATAATTTACAAGATATACCTAATCACATGGTAACTCCAAAAAAATATGATCTATCTAGAGCTGTAAGTAAGGA
>JAKUOP010000051.1 GCA_022450565.1 Candidatus Nitrosopelagicus sp.
CATCTGCCGGTTTCATGTTGTCTATTAACATCGGCAATGTTTCTCATTAATTGAGGATCTGCAGCAACTGCTGAAAATGTCATGTGTGTTGTACCAATAAAGTTTGCACCCATACCTTTGAGTCCTTTCCATAAATCTGTGATTGCATCTCTATTTGGAATGAAATCCCTGTTATCACATCCATAAAGTAACATTTCATCAGAATGAAGCCAAACCGAATCAAATCCATAGTCTAAGTTAATTTTTGCCTCTCTTTGTAATCGTTCTATTGATAGGTCTTTTTTAGAACGTTTGTTAACATCACAAAAGTCACAGCCTCTTCCACAACCTCTCATTGCCTCAATAAGAGAATTAACGGTTGGTTTTGTAATTTCTGGAATATTTTGAATATTTTTAACAAAGCAATGCATCAATTCAGGTGCATCACCTTTCTCTAAATCATGGAACAAGTCTAATGCAAGTTCATCTGCTTCCCCAACAACTACTGTGTCAATTCCATGAACTTTCATTCTATCTGATTTTGCTAATTCCCATGCACCATTTCCTCCAACTGCAACTTTGAAATCATATTTCTTTTTCAATTGAATAATCTCTGCACACATTTTTTTGAACTTCATTGCAACATATGATAATTTTTCTGGAGCCATGGTTGTTGTTACTGGAGCCATTCCTAATGGATCCATTACATTAATTCCGACAACTTTGGTATCTGGACCTATTGATTTTGCTAAGTGTTCTGGATTTGCAATAAACACATCTTTTTTATCATAACCTTGATGTAATGCACTTTCAACTCTTCTTAGTCCTACTTGTGCAACTTTGGCTTCACCTGTAACTGGATCAGTCTCAACTGCTGGACAAAATACTTTATCAAAAACCCACTCTGGAAGAACTTCGTATGGACCACATGCTATGAAACCATAAAGAAAATTACCTCTATAATTTGTCATTAGACTTCTATCTGCTGTTAATACGATTCTTTTGCCAGACAACTCTAACACTTCCCTCTACCTATGATATATATCGTTTACGAGATTTCACAAGAGCAAAATAAGAAATTTCTATCTTTTATTGATTTGATTTACAATTTTTGCAGCAGCTGCACCTGCACCAATTCCATTATCAATATTTACTACTGTTAGTCCTAATGAACAACTTTGTAACATTGCGGCAAGTGCTGCAACACCCTTTTCACCATACCCATATCCAATTGAAGTTGGAACTCCTATTATTGGAACATTTACTGATGAAGAAACTACTGATGCTAATGCTCCTTCCATTCCAGCCACAACAATAATTGCATCAACTCCTGATTTAACAAACTCCTTCAAAACTGGGAATATTCTATGTAATCCTGCAATTCCAACATCGTAACTAGTAACACAACTACAGTTCATTGATTCACACATCAATCTTGATTCTTCAGCAATTCCAATGTCTGATGTTCCTGCAGTAATAATTCCAATTTTTCCTTTATTCTTCTTAAGTGGTTTATTATACACCAAAATCGTACTACAATTTTGTCCTGTACTGATTTTTAGATTATTTTTTTTACAATAATTACAAACATCTTGATAATTTTTTTTTGGAATTCTTGAAACTACTATTGAATTTGTTTTTTCCATAACTTTTTTAATTATTTTTTTTACTTCTGAATTTTCCTTTCTTTCAGCAAATATTACCTCTGGAATTCCTTTTCTTGCTTCTCTACCAAGATCAATTTTTGCAAAATTTTCAATCTCTTCAATTGAGTATAGTGATAACTGTTTTTTTGCCTCATTTACAGACAATTTTCCACTTTTTACTGAATCTAAAATATCTGAAATATTCATGGTAATCTAAAATAAGTCAGCTTTAAAAAAATTATTTAAAATTCAACACCTGACAATGCATTTTTAACACTGTCAACACCTTTGTTGAACCATTCTTTTTCTTCATCGTTTAGTTCTAATTCGAGTATTTTCTCAACTCCATTTTTCCCAACTACTGCTGGAACTCCAATTGAAACATCTTTTTGTCCATATTCGCCATCTAAGTTCGTTGAAACTGGAATTACCTGTTTTTTATCCTGAACTACTGATTCTATCATGGCTGAAATTGCGTTTCCTGGTGCATGTACTGTTGCTCCTTTTAGTTTGATAACTTCTGCAGCTACACCTTTTGTTGCAGTAAAAATTTCATCAAGTTTTTCTTTTGGAAGTAATGTAGGTAATGGAATTCCTGATACTGTTGCAAATCTTGTTAATGGTAACATGTTTTCACCATGTTCTCCAATCACTAATGCTTTTGTTGATTCACGGGAATATCCTGTTGCTTCGTGTATGAATTGTTTGAATCTTGATAAGTCTAACATTCCACCCATTCC
>JAKUOP010000052.1 GCA_022450565.1 Candidatus Nitrosopelagicus sp.
AAGGAGATGTTAAGAGAACAGTTGCAGATATTGGTTTAATTAAAGATAAAGTAGGTTGGAAACCAACTGTATTCTTAGAAAAGTGGATAGAAGATATTGTTTCTATGAAGAAATTTGACGAAATTTAGTTACAAATTATACGAGTAGGTATTATACATCCAAGATTATCAAAAAATAAGTTGAAATTATTAATTGGCGCTTCAAGTTCAAAAATATTTCATCTAAAAGAGTTTTCGAAAAAATTAGAGGAACATGGTCTTGAAGTAAAAGTTGTTTCAGATGTAGATTATGCGGATGGATTTCCAAATCGGAAAATTTCAAAATGGTTTTCAACAAATAAAAAATTCAAGAGACTTGTAAGTGAGTTTAAACCAGACGTAATTTTTGTTGATCGAACCAAACATTTTGCATTAGAGGCATCCAAAACTGATATTCCTGTAATTGTTCATTTACGAGGAGATCATTGGTCAGAATTAATCATGGCAAGAGAAACATTGTACAAGTCAACAAGTGGAAAAATTGCTATAAATAAATGGGAAGAAATTGGAGAAGAGTGTTTTAAGAACTCAGAACTGATTATGCCAATTTGTAATCATCTTTCAAAAATTACTAAGGAACGTTATTCTGGAAAACGGGTTGAAACAATGTATCAAGCAATTAATCCCGAAAATTGGTTTCACAAAAGTGGAATGGAATTAAAACATCCGTGTGTTGGAATTTTACAAAGTGCAACAATCTGGGAAAAAACAAAAGAGATGAAAATATTGCCGGAAGTTTTAGAAAAAATGTCTAATGTTCATTTCTATTGGGCAGGTGATGGGGTGTATAGAGATGAAGTCCTTCCATTGTTAGAAAAATATGAGAATTTTCATTGGCTAGGTTCTTTGGAATATCCAGATAAAGTACGAGAGTTTTTAACAGAAATTGATGTGTATGCGCTGATTAGTGGAATTGATATGTCTCCACTTACATTACAAGAGGCACAGTTAATGGAAAAGCCTGTTATAGCAACAAATGTTGGAGGAATTCCTGAATTGATGAAGGATGGTGAAACTGGATTCTTGATCGAGAAAGGTAATTCAACTGAGTTGTTTGAAAAACTTTCATTATTACTCAATGATCTAGAGAAATCAAAAGAGATGGGTAAGAAAGGTAGAGAATTCATAAAAGATAATTTCAATTTGGATAAAATTTGTAATGATTTTTTAAATCACTTAAAAAAACATGGTATAGGAGATATTTGATATGAAAATTCCATTTTTTGTTCAAGAATTCACTGAAGAAATGGAAGAAGCAGCAATTCATGCATTAAGAAATGAATCATTTGTAGGTGGAGAAAGTGTTTCAAAATTTGAAGAAGAATTTGCAAGATATACAGGAACAAAATATGCAGTATCAGTTAATTCAGGAAATAGTGCATTACAACTTTCTTTAATGGCATTAGATATTGGAAACAAATCAAAGGTCATAACCCCAACAAATTCATTCATAGCTTCAGCAAATTGTATCAGAATGACAAATGCAGAGCCAATTCTAACTGATATTGATATGAAAGACGGTGGAATTGATCTTACAAATAACAATGATGTGGTTAATGCAATAATTCCAGTTCATATTTACGGTAATCCATGCAATTTTGATTCGGTTAAATTATTTTCTGAAGAACAAAATATTCCAATTATAGAAGACGCATGTCAAGCTCATGGTGCAGAATACAAAGGAAAAAAGGTTGGCAGTCTTGGGGATGTAGGTTGTTTCTCATTTTATCCAACAAAAAATATGACAGTAGGAGGAGATGGAGGAATGACTACAACAAATAATGAAGAAATTGTATTGAAAATTAAATCAATTCGAGATAATGGAAGAAAAACAAAAAATGAATTTGATAAATTAGGATTTACTATGAGATTGAATACTGTAAATGCAGCTATAGGAAGAGTACAACTAAAACATCTAGATGAGAAAACTGCACGAAGAAGAGAAATTGCCACAATTTACAGAAAAAATTTGGCTCATGATTGTATTTTGCCTGAGAATAAAGATGGAAAATCAGTTTATCATCAAATTGTAATTAAACATGAAAAAAGAGATGATATACGAAAAGAATTAACTGATAATGAAATAGGTTCTGCAATTTATTATGAAACACCTATACACAAACAACCGATTTATGAAGAATTTGGATACAAATTACCAAATAGTGAAAGATTCTCAAAAGAAATTATGTCTCTTCCTTCATATCCACAACTAACAGATGAGCAAGCTTTAGAAATTTGTGAATGTGTAAACAAAGTAATAGGTTAATCTTTCAACAAATCTTCATAGAATTGAATGTA
>JAKUOP010000053.1 GCA_022450565.1 Candidatus Nitrosopelagicus sp.
AAGACTTCTAGATGAGGGATTAATTGAAGAGACCGATAATGGTAAATATTCAATCTCAAAGAAAGGTCAAGAAACGATTGGAGATTTGGAGACATTTAAGAATAATATCACAAAACAACTCGAGACAGTTTTTCGCGTTGGCAATATTGGCAAATTTATGGCAATGGATGTATTGGAGAGGGTTACAATTCTGGGCAATTTGTTGAGCTCAAATGTTAGCAATATGACAAACCACGAGGTTGAGAAATACAAAAAATTCTTAGAATCTGAATTAGATAAAATAAAAGAGATGGATTCTAAATAGTCATTTCAGACTTAACCATAAATAAAACAAGCATAAATCAATTGTATGAAGAGTCTTCGCAGATTAATCAATGATAAATCAAAACCACTAGTGGTTCCTGGAGTTTATGATGCCATAGGAGCAAAGATTGCAGAAAAGGTGGGATTTGAGGCAATGTTTCAGACAGGCTATGGCACTTCTGCAACATTGTTAGGAATGCCAGATTATGGATTCATTGGATTATCAGAGACTACGGATAATGCCAGACGTATAGCAAATGCAATTTCCGTTCCTCTAATTGTAGATGTAGATACTGGATATGGAAATGCGCTAACTGTAAAAAAATTACTAAATGATTTACAAGTTGCCGGAGTTTCAGGGATATTTTTAGAAGACCAGAAATGGCCAAAAAGATGTGGTCACATGAAAGGAAAAGAAGTGGTGGAGAGAGAAGAATATGCAGAGAAATTAGCTGCTGCGGTAGATTCTAAACAAGACAAAGACTTCATAATTGTTGCAAGAACTGACTCAAGGGCTACAGAGGGATTAGATGATGCAATTGAGCGAGGAAGATACTACAAAAAGATCGGTGCAGATTTAATTTTTGTAGAGGCTCCAAAATCAATCGAAGAGATGAAAAAGATTGGCAAGTCAATTAATGCACCCCTAGTAGCAAACATGATTGAAGGAGGAGCAACTCCAATAAGTTCAACTTCTGCATTACACAAGATGGGATTTAATCTAATTTTGTATCCACTCTCAATTTTATACGCAAATACGTTTGCCACTATGAAAATACTAAAAGAATTAAAGAACAAAGGCACCACAAATAGGCTCAAAAAAGATTTGGTGAATTTTGATCAGTTCAATGATATTGTTGAATTATCAAAATACAGGAAATTAGAGAATAAATTTTCAAAATAAAAAAAGAAAAACTAGTAAAGAGTTTATTGAGTATTTCTCTTTACTTCAATTTCTATTGTGGAAACATTTCTTGTCTTACCGTCTTGTGACTCTAAACTTTCAGAGCCTATGGATATATTTCCAATCATATATCCGGAGTTTTCGGTCTTTCTTGAAATTATTTGTGCAACATCTACGGCTCTACCGATACTCATTCCTCGAGCTTTGATGTTGACAGAAGGCAAGTTAGCCAATTGGATTAACGTTGAAGTGACGTATGCCATAATTGGTTTCTTACCTATGAATACAGTGTCTCGTTGTTCGGTTGACATGCGAGTAAAATATTACGAGGATAATTTAAATCAAGACAGAATGAACAGAGAGGAAATTTTAGAATCATTGAAAAATGAGAAATTAAGAAAAAGCATCCTACAGACTTTGACTCAAAATACCGATCCAGAAATCATACACGAAATTATCCAATTATTTGATGATGAGGATATAGAAATTAGAGGAGAAGCATTCAGCAGTTTATTTCTCAATAGAGGCAATATTTTGAAAGACTTGGTTTTAGGATTGAGACATGATAGTAAAAATGTACGAGCATACACAACGTTAGTTTTAGCAAATAGAAATGAAAAAAATGGAATTGAAGAAATTATAAAATTAACAAATGATTCAAGTGGTTTAGTTAGAACTTGTGCATATGGTGCATTAGGACACTTGGAAGCAAAACAATCAGCTAAAGAACTGCACAAAGGTATTTTTGATTCAAATTTAGAAGCAGTGAAAAGTGCAGCATATTCACTTACAAGAATTAAAGAAAAAATTTCAGATAAAGAGTTAGAAGAGTTACATAAATTAGATGAACCAGAATTTGATAGAATTTTGAAATTTTTTAATTAAATGGTGGACCGAAAGGGATTTGAACCCTTGACCCCACGCATGCCATGCGCGTATTCTACCAGTCTGAACTACCGGCCCAGTATTGAACCTAAACGATTCGATTTCTTAAAAAATTACCAACATTTAACTTAATTTGAGTTAGGCTAATCTAACAGAAGATATTTAAACATAAATTCATATTTTTAAGAAA
>JAKUOP010000054.1 GCA_022450565.1 Candidatus Nitrosopelagicus sp.
AGTAGAAAAAGGATCCAACTTTTTCTATATTTACTTATTATACGTACAGATCGCGGGATGGAGCAGCTTGGTAGCTCGTCGGGCTCATAACCCGGAGGTCGCAGGTTCAAATCCTGCTCCCGCTACTAACCCTTTAACAGGATCGAAAGGAAAACCAAGCATGAAATTGTCAAAAATTACGCTTACTTTTGTTTTAACAACCTTACTGATGAATTGTACAAATAATGATGAAGCTCTAATGGAGCAAGCAAATGAATTAGCCCAAAAATTTATTATTACTGATGGACATATTGATACTCCATGGAGAATGCATAAAGGTGGATATGAAGATATCTCAGTAAGAACTCCAGGTGGAGATTTTGATTATGTTCGCGCAAAACAAGGTGGACTAGATGTTCCATTTATGTCAATTTATGTTCCTGCTTCTTATCAAGTAACTGGTGGAGCAAAGGATAAAGCGGATGAATTAATAGGTATTGTTGAAAGAGTAACAACAGATCATCCAGACAAATTTGAAATAGCTCATTCTGTTTCTGATGCTGAAAGAATTGTTGCTGAAGGAAAGATTGCATTGCCAATGGGAATGGAAAATGGCGCTCCTTTAGAAGGGGATTTATCCAACTTAAAATATTTCCGTAAAAGAGGTATTAGCTATATAACCTTAACTCATGCTGAAGATAACGATATCTGTGATTCATCTTACAATCTTGGCGAAAGAACACATAATGGATTAAGTGAATTTGGTGTTGAAGTTGTAAAGAAAATGAATCGTATTGGAATCATGGTAGATATCTCTCATGTTTCTGATGAAGCATTCTATCAAGTGATGGATGTTACAGAAGTTCCAGCTATTGCAACCCATTCATCTTGTAGACATTTTACTCCTGGTTGGGAACGCAACATGAGTGATGATATGATAAAACGTCTTGCTGAAAATGGTGGTGTTATTCAGATTAACTTTGCATCATACTTTGTTGATCAAGATTCAAAGGATAGTAAAGGCCCAGTTGATGCAGATGTTAGCAAATATGTTGCTGATAACAATATTGATCCTCAAGATTACGCTGCATATGATGCTTACAAAAAAGAACAATATGATAAAAGATTTCTTTATGTTGATGCTGCTAGAGTAGTGGATCATATAGATCATGTTGTTGATCTTGTTGGAATTGATCATGTAGGATTTGGATCTGATTTTGATGGCGTTGGATATACTTTGCCAACTGATTTGAAAGGTCCTGAAGGATTCCCAATTATCATTTACCATCTTCTTAAAAGAGGTTATTCAGAAGAAGATATTGAAAAGATATGCTACAAAAATATTTGGAGAGTTTGGCAAGCAACAGAAGATTTTGCTAAAGATTTCTGCGATTGTGGAAAGCCAAAAGGTGAATGTGGCGGCGGAATGTGTTCCAATTAAATTGAGATTTGTCTTAGACGCTCAAATACTATAGCACTTACTGCTGAAGACACATTTAAAGAATTCATTTCATTGGACATTGGGATTGTTGCTGTAAAGTCTGAATTTTCTAACACTTTTTTACTGATACCACTTCCTTCTCCACCAAAGATGAGTACCGTTCTTCCTTTTAAATCAATCGAATACCAATTCTGAGCATTAATATTGTTTTCAAAACTTGTAATCCAGTAGTCATGTTCTTTGAAATGAAGAATTGTCTGACTGATGTTATTAATTTCATATATAGGAATCTTTGCAAAGCCTCCTTGACTTACTTGAGCAACTGCACTTGTCATTGATACACTACTTTTATCTGTTATAATGACACCATCAATTTTTCCGCCAGCACAAATACGTAATATTTGCCCTAAGTTATGTGGATCTTGTACGCGATCAAGGATAACATAGCATTCATTATCATGTTTAGGCATTGGCAACGCTTGTGCAATGGATACTTGTGCCTTAATTAGTATTCCTTGTGCTCTATTGGTGCCTACTTTTTTTGAAAAACTAGTCTCATCTAAGAAAAGCGTTTTATCTGTTGGCAAATTAGAATAAAGAGATTCAATTTCTTTATGTTTTGATGCAGAGGACTCTTTTTCAATGTAAATCTGATTAATCTCAACCAAGTCAGATTTAAGTGCATCAAGGCATCCATTGATACCATATACAGAAATTTTACGTTTTGTGAATTCGTCCATAAATATTTCTTAAATTTAGGAAGAAAATTCATGATTAAAATTAAAGAATCAGAATTACATTTTTCATTTGTCCGATCTCAAGGTCCTGGAGGGCAGAATGTGAATAAAGTATCTACTGC
>JAKUOP010000055.1 GCA_022450565.1 Candidatus Nitrosopelagicus sp.
AATAGTTCTATGTGCTTCAATGTTCAGTTGGTTATCATATTGTTCTGGACAGAAGAAGCCGTAGATCTTGGCAAGAAACTTGGCCAAATTAATGACATCTTGCTTAGCTAAGAGTGATTCTATCTCATTGATTTCTTTATCAAAAGTGTCAGTCTCAAATCCAAGATTAGATAACTGTGAGCGGACATTAGAGGCAGTTGCTTATGCAACCATAAGATTTTGCTTACCTTCCAATCCCGGAGCAGGACAAATATCCATATCAAGATCCATAGTTAGTATATCTCCATTTCTTAATTCCTCAAACACCCCTTCCTGTAACTTTCTTGATACAAGTGCAATTACAGTGAGTCCAAGTTTAGATAATAATCCAAGTGCTATTCCAAAGTTTCCTGATGTAGCCTCTATTACTGTCTGACCACTCTTGAGTTTACCTGTAACAATTGCATCATGAATTATGTTTGCTGCAGGTCTGACTTTGATCGAACCTGTTAGTAATGTGGAATCTTGTTTGCCGTAAACTCTGAGATCTGTATCGTCAAGATTAATTTTAAATACACTTTTTGCACATTCCTTAAAATCTGCAGTTAAATCAACAAGTGGTGTTGCGTTAACAACCTGCATCTCACCATCTTTCTCTTCAAGGTGTGGAACTTTACTCCAAACTTCTTGATCAAATAGCTCAAGTAAAGTATTATCAGTTCCTTCAGCCATATCATCAAAGAGATTATAGGATCAATTTAGAACTTTTGGACTGATTTATCATGTATAAAATCATACATGGCTCTAAAATGATTTTATCTCAAGTCATCATCTTTTAATTTCTTAAATTCTGCTTTTCGTATACATTCTTCTAGTTCTTCAGGAAGATGGTCACTGATCAAGCGATTACATTCTTTACAAATGGTTCCATCCATCTCTGAATCCGGTTTTGACATCATTTTTATCGCCAGTCTTTTGTATTTGGTTGACATCTGGGACATTTAAGTCCGTTTGTCGTTTGACCACATTTTTTACATTTGTATGAAAAACCTAAGACGTCATTTTTACCAGTTTTTGTATATTTGAAAACTAGTACTAAAGCAATTATTATTCCAACTGCTGCAACAGCCACCCATACAAACATGATATGATTATGTTATAATACCAATTAAACTTAAGCAATGTTTGCAATTTAGATATTCAAATGTCAATTGGCATCCAGCAATTTTAGACAAATAATAAACCGTTTAACTATTTGTCATAAAACGTCAGGTATTCAATATATTTCCTAATCTAGCCAATCAACAAAAGATAAACTTGTAACTAGTTCAAAAACTTATTTTTAGATATCATTCATATCAGTATCTGTCTTAAATCGTGATTCAATGGCGTCTGCCTTCATATCAAGTTCGTTTAAATCACCAAGTTTCTGGTAAGTTAGTTTTTCTAATGTTTGTATAATTGCTTTTGCTGCTCTGTATTGAGGAATTCTTGGTTCGAGCAATTCTCCATAAAGACCAATTCCATTAATTCCATTTAGTTTTGCATAACCCAAAATCAATCCGTTAAAGCCAGTTATGACAGATTCCGTGGGTGTTGTTTCTATTCCTAATCTTTTAACTAAATCTAACAAATTCTGTGATGTAGTTGTGACATATGTTGTAGGACTTTTTCCAAATGATCTTGATGTATGATATCCTCCTACAGTGTAGATGAATTTTGCATCATATCTTTTTGCAACATTTATCACATCTTGACATAACTCATTCAATTCCTCATTTTCTTGAGGCTGACCTCTACCTCCGCCAAATACAATGATGTCTTTACCAAATCTATATTCCCATTTTTCTTCAGGAATTTCGATGTATCCGCCTTTATCATATACGTATGGTGGTCTAGATGATGTTGCATGTCTAAATGATGCAGTACCCAAACTTTTGTTGATGTGATTTACAACAATACTTCCAACATTTCCCATATCTTGCATTGCTGCTATGATCAATGGTTTGTTTACATCAGGTTTTCGAATATCTTCAAAATGCATACCACTTTGTGAAATTTGTTGTTTAAAACATGTTTGGTACTAGAAATCAAATTGTTAGCACTATTTTGAAATTATAGCACTAGTTAAATATCATTAACGGCTAGTTTGTGTATAGTTACAATCGTCCGAAGGTTCATCACCTGCGAACTGTCACCGGAGTACTAACGTTTCCGGTCTTAAGTTCGCTAAATAGAACTGTCACCGGAGTACTAA
>JAKUOP010000056.1 GCA_022450565.1 Candidatus Nitrosopelagicus sp.
AATTACACTAATGACATTTTGATCTGAAAAATCTCTACCTAATTCTAATGTTTTTTTGAATTCTGGAACAATTCCATTTTCTTTGATTCCCATATGTGTAAACAAATATGCATCCATTAGTGTAACAGGAAACTCAATTAACTTATCAATTTTTGAATATCCCATTTCTTTTTCATCAATTTTATCTTTTGAATGTCTGAGCGATGAATCATACAAAAATTCTAATTCTTTTAGCTTTTTTGGTAATTCTAAATTATAATTCAAAAAATGAACTCTATTCCCAATAATTGGTTTTTTTGTTAATGATTCTAGTTTTTCTTTTTCTTGTTTAATTTTTTCAATATCATTTACAGATTGTGGATCTGTATGCAATCCAATTTCCCATCCTCCTTTTTGTAATTCTAAAATGTCATCTTCATAATCATCAATATTTCCATCTTCATACAATGTTCTAAAGAAAAATGTAGAACGAATTCCAAATCTTTCTTCTAATTCCATATATTCAGGGATATTACGATACAAATTTTCTGGTTTAGTATTAGCAAAAATTTCTGTATCGAATCTATCTTTTCTCTCTAATACATGCTCAACAGGTGGACCCTGTCTCCTCCAATCTACATCATGACTCAGAAAAATATACTGCATATTTTCATCAATTTTGTTATCTATTTAGGCTTGTTTTTTAAAACAGTTACGTGCAATTCATAAGCTTAACATATTTTGGTTCTTTTTAGATAATAACTAATGAAAAAAATACTTGTAACTGGTTCTGGTGGTATCGGCGGTGTAAATTTTGTTAGAGCATTAAGAGCCACCAATGAAGAATTTTTCCTTGTTGGAACTGATTTTAATAAATATTATTTGGAATTCCCTGATGTCAATTTACGTGTCAATACTCCGCGACATTCTGATTCTACATTTCTTCCACAAATTAAAAAAATTGTTAATGAATATCAAATAGATTTTGTACATCCTCAACCTTCCTCTGAAGCATTAGTAATTTCTCAAGATAATGAATTAAAATCAAAAACATTCCTGCCTTCATCTACCGTGATTGCAAATGATAAATTAACAACTCAGAAAATTCTATCTGAAAAAAATATTGATGTAGCATACACGAAAACACTTGATTCTTTGAATGATTTAGAAAAAAATTTTCAAGAGTTAGGTGGTGGTCCATTATGGATCCGCTCAAAAAAAGGTGCAGGTGGAAATCTTAGTCTTTTGTGTGAAACTAGTACAGAAGCAAATCATTGGATAAATCTTTGGGTCTTAAGAAAGAAAGCACAATTGGATGATTTTATGATACAAGAATATTTGCCTGGACAAAACATTGCATGGGATAGTTTTTGGTTTAATGGAAAACTAATTGCGTCTTATACTAGGGAGCGACTTGAATATCCATTCAAACATATTTCTCCATCTGGTATAACTGGAACGCCTACAGTTTCAAAAATAATTGTGGATGAAAAAATTAACAAACTTTGTGAAATGGCAGTTACATCTGTTGATAGTAATCCACACGGAAATTATTCTATAGATCTAAAAGGTGACACTGAAAACAATATGCATATTACAGAAATTGATTCTGGAAAATTTCATACTACAACTCCTTTATGGGGTTACATTTCTTCAAAATTCTTTAATCAAGATCCTAAATACAATCTTCCATATCTTTACACAAAAATTGGCTTAGGAGAAATTTCTGATCCTGAAATTCTTGGAAATGATATTTATCCAAAAGAAACACTTCTTGTGCGACATATTGATTGTGGAGACTGGATAATCAAAGATGATGGTACAAAGGTACAAGTTCTATGACAAAATGTCTAATCTTTGATTTAGATGGAACGTTGATTAAACTTCCAATTCGTTATGAAATACTTCAAAAAAATCTTCAAAATTTTTTCCATACAGAAAACAATCTCTCACCATTAATTCCAAGTATAATTAATGAAGCAAAAAATAATCGAAATGTAATTGATGATGCATTTAAGATAGTATGCGATGAAGAATTAATTGCTACTGAAAGTTTAGAGGAAATTGAAGGATTACATGATGTAATCAAATATGTGACATCAAAAAATTATACAATATCACTTGTCACAATGCAATGCAAACGTTCTTTGGATATTATTCTAAAAAAATTAAATCTAGAAGAAAAATTTTCTTCTATTCTAACCAGAGATGACTA
>JAKUOP010000057.1 GCA_022450565.1 Candidatus Nitrosopelagicus sp.
TATGTTAGACCTTGTTGCAAAGACTGTAATGAGGAAAAAAGACTTCAAAACAAGTAATCAAAAATTGAGAGTATGAAAACATTTTCACAGTATCTAAAAGAAGCATCTAAGTATATTGTTTCCAAAAACCCTAACGACAATAAGTGGTATGTAATGGGTCATGTTGGAAGAAACCAATGGATGCCAGTTTCTAATGGATTTAAAAACAAAGCCCAGGCTCAGAAGTGGGCAAAGAGTCAAGATAAGGTGGACTCCGCAGCTCGTGGAGAAATTGGTGCCGTATAAGATGAAAACATTTTCTCAGTACATATTTGAAAGAGTATCTAAGTCAGACTTGGATCAAATAGAGAAGTATGCAGATAGGTTATTTGCAGCTGTGGGAATTGATGTTGAATTTACTAGACATTTTCTCGACAGGGTAAATGATGAACGAAATAAAAAACCAATCAATCAAGCAGAATTGGTTAGGTTGTTTCGTTTGACCTATAAGAAACATGGTAAGAAAATTGGTAATATGAATCCAAATGCACAAGCTGTCATTCATGATATGGAAACAGATGTTAATATGCCCTTTGTACTGAATCTCAGGAAGGGTATGTTAGACCTTGTTGCAAAAACTGTAATGAGGAAAAAAGACTTCAAAACAAGTAATCAAAAATTGAGAGTATGAAGAAAACTGTTGAACAATTTTTAAAAGAATATGCAATGCAAAGTGCATCAGATCTTGTGTTTGATGTTCCTAGTGGAGAATCGGGAAGTTTAAAGATTCCTATTTCAGGCCCAATGTTTAAAAGAATTTATCCTAAATCAATTCGTTCAACAGTATTCCATGCAACTGATTTAAAAGGTCTTGAAAGTCTAAAAAAGATTGAAGGAAAAAAGAATACCATTTCTGCATTTTTTTCAATGATGGCACGATATATGGAAAAAGGTATTGCTACAGAAGGTGGTCTTGTAGTAGAAATGGATGCGGATGTTCTTGTATCTGCAAGTTCAGACATTATGAGTGAAGTGGATAAACAAGGAAGAAGATGGGTCGAAATGTCTTGGTTTGCAAATGCACAACGATATGGAGTGGGCCCAGATTTTCGTAAAGTGGAAAGTGATTTATCAAAGTTGATAGTGATTCTGATTAAAAAACATATTCCAAAAGATAAAAAAATTGAACAGACAAAACATTTTGGAAAAGATGAAGGGGCTGCATTTGATGCATGGGGCAAAATGAAATTCCATTTGCAACGCCACCACGGCCGGGATGCTGGAAAAATATTAAGAGTGGTAATAAAAGACTATTTTGATGGTGTGGAAAAGATTATTAGAAAACATAAAGATACAATGGGTAAGATATTTTATGGTTATGCAAAATCAAAAAGACAAACAGAAGATTCATGGGATGAACAATTAGTCAATAATATTAAAATTAAAAAAGTACACGTTCTTGAAGTAAAGTCGTATGAAGATGATGAATATGTTGTTCATGATGATGTGTCATCAGTCGGTAATTGGCCAATAGTCGATTGGGGATCATCTGTAGAATTAGAAGTATATACAAGACAAGTTGTTAAAAAGGAAATAGGAAAATGAAAACCTTTAAAGAATTCACCAGAGATTATAAAGCAGAATACAAGAAGTACCAATCATCACCTGAGAGAATCAAATATCGTGCAGAGTTGGTAAAGTATAATCGTGAAAAGGGAACTTATGGGAATGGAGACAAAAAAGATGCATCTCATAAGGGAGGAAAGATTGTAGGATTTGAAGATCAATCTAAAAATCGAGGCCGTGCTGAAGCCTCTAGAGTGAAAGGATCAAAACGAAAATGAAAACATTTAGGTCTATTAGAGAAGGGAGTTTAGATGATAAACTCGACAAATACGTTAGTGATGAAATAAAGAAAAGGAAACTTGCAAGATTTCCTGTTAATGCAACAGATGACTATAAGATGAAAAAAGGTAAACCAGCCTTTACCTTTCCCTCACCAACTGGTTCAATGGTCATTCATGTTTGGTTAAGAAAAATGTCACCATGTAAAGGACATCCAAAAGGTATATAAG
>JAKUOP010000058.1 GCA_022450565.1 Candidatus Nitrosopelagicus sp.
TGGGCTGAAGACGCTGCATTATAGGCACGTTTTCAGAAAACCTCTTTTTCTTATTTTATTTTCATTTAATTATATGATCTCTAAAATTATTTCATGTCGAAAATTTCCAGCTTAATTGGTATTGTAACTATTTTCTTTGTTTCTATTGGTGTAATCTCTATAGTTTTTCCTTCGTTATTTTCATCTGTATTTGGAAAATTTTCAACCAATCTACTTCCGTACGAAATTGGAATATTGGGAATTCCTGTAATTTTATCAAACCTGGTATTATTGTCATTTGGAATTCTTTATTACAAGAAAAAACTACCCTCAACAATTTCTAATTCTATCGATAGAATACGAATTTTTGAAATTCCAAAAAAACCTACTCTGATTATTTTATTGATAATTTTTTCTGTTTACATTGGTTTTTCTTCCCAAGAATTATCACTTAATGAAGCAGAAGAATGGGGTGATTACGCAATTCTAAAGAGTGCATTAGAAATTTGGCCTTATGGTGAATCTGAAAATATTTACGTAGAAGAACAGAATGACCGTTATGTTCGAATGCTACTTTTAGATGCATCTCAGAAAATTTTTCAAAATATCAAAATTCTGCCTTTTGTTGCCTCAATCCTAGTAATCTTATTTACATATTTCTTAACAGTTCAAATTACTGAAAAAAGGCTTGCTGGAATAATAGCAATTCTGGTGTTGATTCAGAGTCACACATTTCTTAGATTTGATACAGTTGCAGTCTACGAAAACTTTTGGGTGCTATTCTATCTCTTATCTATTTATGTCATAAAAAAACAATGGATTTTATCTCCAATTTTCTATATTCTATCCTTTTTCACCAAAGCGTTTGTTGCACCATATTTTGTCATGACGTTATTCTTCGCTGGAAGAACTTCCATTTCAACCAAAAAGAAAGTTTTCCTCTTAATTTCATATGTGGCAATAATAGGAATTTCAGCTATAGTAATTTTCTCTGGAGATACAATATATCCAAATGTAATACAAATTGATGCATCAAAATTTTTCATCGGTATAGCCACTTTTGGTCCTTTACTAAGATACGATTTTCTTCTATTATTGACAATTTTACCTGTTGTTGTAGGACTGACCTTTTTAAGAAAAAGTCATGTGAAAGAAGTTGATTCAATTTTATTTTTAATATTAGGTACTTTCATTGCTGGTCCAATTCTTATAATCTTCACAAATTTCTATGAAATTCTACCATATCGGTATATTCCATTCATTATATTCTATGCAATTGGTGTCGGAATATTATTCTCTAAAAAATCTAATTCTTAATAATTGTCCATTGAACTATGGCTGTATCTGTCTTTTCTACTTGAATCATTGGTATGAATACTTCAAAAATATTTATGTTATATCCACTCATTTGTCTTTCTAATGTTATCATTCCAATATAATCTTCTTCTGGAATTAATGGATTGGTTTTGGTAAATAATTCACCATCTTTAGTATTATCAATATTTCCTTTTTCATCTAAATTTTTCCACCAACTTTCTGTAAATAATGATGGAAGATATCTTGCGTTAGTTGATTCTGTTGTTCCAATAAGATTTCCATTCTCATCTCTTATTGTTATTAATGCATGAACTTCATACTTAGAATCATTTGTAGAAATTGTCGGAGTTAAACTAAGAAGTTTTGCTCTTGATTTCTGGGCATCTTCGTTTTCAGGTTCTAAACTAATAATTTTTGAAAATCCCAAAAAAGATTCTTCATTTTCTCCTAGCATTTTTAATGCAATTGCTTTGTTAGTTAATGCTGAAATTCTATCCGGATCTATTTCTAAAACTTTATTTGATAAACTAAGACTTTTTGAATAATTTCCTAATTGTGCAAGAAGTCCTGCTTTGTTAGTTAATGCTTTCAAGTTATCGGGTTCTTGTTCTAAAATTTTATCAAGATAGATTATTGCTTCACTAAATCTTTTTTCTGCAACTAACGCCGCACTAATGGACTCCCATTCTTTGATATTTTTTCCCTCTGGAAGAGGTAAT
>JAKUOP010000059.1 GCA_022450565.1 Candidatus Nitrosopelagicus sp.
AAACGGCATCCTTGAATTAACCTTCAATCTGGATACCAAACCAAAGGGCAAATCTGTAGACGTACTCTAAACCCCTTTTTTTAATAATTTATCAGTAATTTTTTTAATGTCCTATTCAGATCATTTTTTGAATTTAGTCATGTGGAGGAAATTCACCAGTGAAATCAAACAACTACCTTACAAAAGAGCTATCATTTTTACCATGAGTACAACCCTGGCCTTCATAATAATGGCAACTTTTTTCTAATTTTTTGGATTTCAAAATAGTTAATTAGAATAGGCCATTT
Organism: Candidatus Nitrosopelagicus sp.; assembly: GCA_022450565.1. Lineage (GTDB taxonomy): Archaea > Thermoproteota > Nitrososphaeria > Nitrososphaerales > Nitrosopumilaceae > Nitrosopelagicus. The sequence continues at coordinate 288 of JAKUOP010000059.1, forward strand.
TCTATCCAGAATTTATGAATACAGTAGAATTAGACACTGATATCATCTCTACCATTTTAATCGGAATACTTTCTCTTTCTGAAACCTCTACCATCTCATCATGATGTACATCATTCAGATGCTTTAGGAACTCTTCTTCTTCAATGTCATTTTTCTTGAAATCACAAGACGGAAAAACACAGTTAAAATTCAATAATTTCTGAATGGATTATTTGTATAAAAATGACTAATTATCTTCTTTCTGGTTTGTGATTCTGGAAGCAATCATTACAATAGACTGGTTTGTCTTGTCTTGGCTCAAATGGTACTTCACATTCATTGCCACAGTCTCCACAGGTTGCTTTGTGCATCTCTCGTGGTGGTCTGTCTCTTCCAAATCCCATGAGTTTCATAAATAATGACCTTACTTATACCTAGGTATGGCATCATATCATAATCATGGGATTATTTGGAAAATCCAAGGAGGAGAAAATTGCTGAATTAAAAAATAAGCAATCTATGAAGAATGGAAAAGAACTGAAAAAACTCCTCAAGATCTTCAAAGAAGATAGAGACAAAATAGAAAAGCAGACAGGCAAAAGGCCAGAGATTGATGATACTACAAAGATGTTCATGCAAAAAGTCCTTAACGTTTGGATGTCAGAAGGACGTGAAATTGACGATGAAAAATTCTGGAATGCAGTTGATTACAATAAGCAGTTTGATTATCCTGTTGAATATTACGAGCGATAAATCCCCATTTTTCAGTCTATAAATCCAAATGCTCTGATAGGCGACCCTGTTGCATTTTTCAATTTTAGTGGCGAAGTAATTAGATGAAATTTATCAGAATTAATTTTTTCTAGATTTGCCAAATTTTCAACAATCAGAATATTATTTTTTGCCAGAATGTGATGAACTGAGAATTTTAAATCCGAGCCTAAATCTATGCTAGGCGAATCAATTGCAACCAAGTTGATCTTTTTTGAAACTAAATATTTTGCTGCAGAAACTGCCAATCCTGGATTTTTTGAAAAGTAAAACTCCTCTGCCAAATTCTTTTGCCATCCAGTCCAAAAAACCACTGCTGTTCCAGGTTTGATCTGACCGTGTTTTTTCTCAAATTTCTGTATGTCCGTCTTCAGAATTGGTTGATTTGCCTTTTTCTTAATTTTGATCAGTGTAGCCTCATTCACTAATCTTTCTGGCAAAATTTCGTGGATTTTTTTTCCATTTTTTACAAAATGAAACGGCGCATCAATGTGGGTACCAGTATGTGAACTAAGAAATAGTAATTCTAGATTGTATCCATCCTTTGCAATTGTTTCCCATTCTATAAAGTGAGGCTTTGGTGAACCGGGAAAAGTTGGAATTTTTTCTGAAACAGTTAGTGTGTGATCAATAATCTTCATATCAAAACTCTAACATTCTGACTAATCAGTTTTCGTTATGAATAGTTAAATATTATTTACGAAGATTTTTGATGTGTCAACAGCCTTTGTTTTAGTAAATTCTGAATTAAGTTTTGATTTGGAAATCATAGGCAAAATGAAAGACATTCTTTCTGCTGAAAAAGATCTTCAATATGAAATCCAAGGTGTATACGGGGTTTATGATATAGTGCTCAAAATTT
>JAKUOP010000006.1 GCA_022450565.1 Candidatus Nitrosopelagicus sp.
GCATTTCTGCCCATAGTCATGTTTTCAATCAAACGCAAAACTCGCATTCTATTTTCAACTTCAGCTCCTGACTTTGCTTTGAGATATTTTTTTAGTATAGGACCAGTCTCGGGACTTCTTAATTCAGCTTCTGATGGTAATGTTACTAATAATCCACCAGCAATGTCCTGTGCAAGTCTGCCTATCTCATAAGGAAAACGTGTTACATTATGCTTGCAAACGTTTGCTAGCATATCATCGTTCAAGAAGACTCCTGATTTCATTTTCTGTGCTTGGTATGATGAAGATATTCCTGCTGCATAAATTGACTCGTTAAGGTGCGTCATCTCAATAATTTTATCTTTAATGTGTGATACTTTTGGTACTCCATTGTAATCTGCTACAGCAGCTGCTGCACCAATCAATACATCGCCTAAACCAGTTTTGCAAACATAACTTCTTCTGTGATAACACGTAAATCTTTCAACTAGCATTGCTGCAAAATCGTATTCTCCATCCATGAAGATTAATTCATTTGGAATGAACACGTTATCAAGAATAACCATAGTTTCTTGACCACCATATTCAGAGTTACCTACGTCAATATCACCTGGTTCCATACTACGAGTATCACATGATTGTCTTCCGTAGATATACTTGATACCTGGTGCGTCAACTGGAATTGCACCAACTATTGCATAGTCTTTATCATTTTCTTGTAATCTCATGGTAGGCATAACAATCATCCAATGTGAATTAATTGTACCAGTTTGATGTGCTTTAGCACCAGTAATGTAAACTCCTTTGTCATCTCTCTTTACAATATGTACAAACAAATCAGGATCCTCTTGTTCACTTGGTGCAAGACTTCTATCCCCTTTAACATCAGTCATTGCACCACCAATAACCAAATTCTCATGTTGTACTTTTTTTATAAATTCTAAAAGTCTTTGATGATATTTTGTTCCATGTTTTTCATCAATTTCAAATGTTGTAGAATGTAACGAATTTAATGCATCCATTCCAACACATCTCTGGAAGCAAGTACCAGTTAACTGACCCAATTTTCGTTGCATTTTATTTTGTAAAACTAAATCTTGTGCACTTTCTGCAATATGCAAGAAACGATTTACATGTTCTCCAGAAATTGATGATTTTGGAAATGCAAGTTCCTCTTCTTCAACTGCAAGATCATATGTTTTTGCAACTGCATTGATTGAAGGTCTAATCATTTTATGCTCAACAGGGTCTTTCACTAATTCACCAAANAGATAGACTTTGAGATCACGACCACGTAAACTTTCAATGTATTCCTCACCTGTCCTTATTGGTCTAACTGTTTTTTGCATAACTACAATACGTCATCATGTTATAAATAATTAAAGAGTTTCCGTTGTAGCTTTGCCTAATTTTATANGCCTATCCGCACATCTAGAATTTTACAACCTTGTCCTTTTTCCATNACCAGTACTGGATTCATGTCTAATTCTTTGATTTCTTTGAAATCACTAACAAGTTGTGATAATCGTTGAATACATTCAGAGAGTTTATTGATATCAGAAGGCTCTTCTCCTCTAACTCCATCTAATAATTTTTTAGTTTTAATAGAGGAAATCATATCATTTGCTTCTTGGTCAGTTAGTGGTGCAAGTCTAAATGTTACATCTTTCAAAATTTCTACATAAATTCCACCCATGCCAAGCATAACTACAGGGCCCATACCAGGTTCAAGTTTTGATCCAATTATCATCTCTTTTCCGCCCTTTACCATTTCAACAATCAAAACTCCTTTTATGTCCGCGTTACTATCATATTTTTTTGCATTATCCATGATTGTTTTAAAACCATCACGAGTCTCTTCATCATTTGTGAGATTAACTTTTACACCGCCAGCATCTGATTTATGAACAATTTGTGGAGATGAGATCTTCATTACAATTGGATATCCTATTTTATTTGCAGCAGCAACAGCTTCGTCTTCTGTAGTTGCAACAACACTTTGTGGAAGTGGAAATCCATATGCATATAAGATTTCTCTTCCTTCATCTTCCAGAAGATTAGTTCTTCCTTCTGACTTTACTTTATCAAAAATACTTTGAGCTTTATCCTTATCAACNTCAAATTTTGTAATATTTCCATCTGGTGATTTGACCCAATCAACAAATCTAAGCATGGCTTTTAGTGCACGTATAGAACCTTCTGCATATGTATAGAAAGGAACATCTCCTGCAGCAAGTATTTCTCTATTTGTAATTCCTTCATCAAGACCCATCAAGCTTGCAAGCATTGTTTTTTTGTATTTTTTTGACATCTTAACAATCACTTCCGCAAGTTTATCATAATCAAGAGTAGCAGAGGGTGTACACATTGAAATTACAGAACCAACATTTTTGTGCTGTAAAACTTCATTTAGTACATTTTCAAATCTATTAAAATCTGCATCACCTACAATGTCAACCGGATTTCTTGAACTTCCCCATGGAGGAATTACTGCATCAATTTTTGGACGAATCTCCTCAATCTTTGCCATTTTAATTCCAAGCTTTGAGCATGAATCTGTTGAAATAATTGCTGGTCCACCAGCGTTTGATACAATTACAAGATCTCCTTCTATAGGAAGTGGTTGCTTTGAAAATGCTGTAGCATAATCAAATAATTCTTCCATAGTATCTACCCTAATTGCACCAGATTGTTGTAGTAATGCATCATAGATTTCATCTGAGCCCATTAATGCGCCAGTATGAGACATTGCTGCTTTTGCACCTTCAGGACTCCTACCTGATTTTAAAACTAGAACTGGTTTCTTTACAGCATTTTGTTTTGTAATTTGTTTACAGACTTTAAGAAACTCTTGTCCGTTACCCATATCTTCAAGATACATGACAATAACTTTTGTTTGCTCATGTTCAGCAAGCATCTTGAGTACATCTATTTCTGTCATATCTGCTTTGTTTCCCATACTAACAACTGCAGAAAAACCAATTCCTTGTGCACTTGCATCCTCAACTAATGCTGCACAGATTGCTCCACTTTGAGATACAAGTGCAATTTCACCAGATTTTGGAGTTATTTTGAGAAAAGTTGAATTCATCATTGTTTTTGGATCTAAATTCATCACACCTAGACAGTTTGGTCCAATTACTTGCAAGTTGTATT
>JAKUOP010000060.1 GCA_022450565.1 Candidatus Nitrosopelagicus sp.
GCTGTGACTGAAGTACCGCCGCCGAGTTCAACTTTGACTGTACCAGTAAGAATTAATGGATCACCAACATGAATTGTTGGGTATACAGTATCTTCTTCACTGAATTTAAAGTCCTCGTCGTCGTGTGCGTTCAAGTTATGATCCTCATCAGTCATTAGGATTGGTAGAACCTCACCAGAGTTCCATTCCTCACCTACGGCTGATTCATCAAAGTCAACACTTCCAGTGAAATTCTTCACTACGATTGAGAATGGTTCGTCATCATAATTGATTGTTGCTACAGTGTTTCTTTTTGCAGTGGTTAATACAAACAAGCTTGCGTCTTGATCATCGTCCATATTTGTGAATATACCAGTACTTGGTGCTGTTTCAAGGAAAGTTAGTTGATCAGCTACGAGTGTGCTGTCATCGTTGTCTTGAATATCTAAGATTGTCTCAGTTGAACCACCGAAGGTGATCAAGAGAGTACATGTGTCTTTGAGTTTAAGACCGTCTGAACTTGTGTCAATTGCGGTTCTAGATGCTGCTGAACTTGCACTTGTGAACTTGTCATAATAACAAGCTGTTGTGCTGTTAGCATCTGTCTCAGAACCTATGTCAAATGACCAGTTATCAACACTAGTTGGATCCAGATTTAAACCTGGAGCCATTAACTCAATATGAACTTGTGCACCTGGAGGATATTCTGTCCTATCGGTGCTAGCATAATGTGCACTGTCCTTTCCAGAACTGTACTTTATGTATTGAGTCTCTGAACCAGAAGACTTGAAGTATTCTAATTCTGCTGAAACATCGTCGAAGTTGTATACTTGGATAAATGGCCATGCGGTTGAGCTTGTTGCAATACCAACGTTACCATAGCCTGCTGGTGTATCACCACCGGCGTCTGGTGCTGTGTTCATTGCTTGTGGACTCTTTAGTATTCCAGTGCTGTTTGCGATGTTAGTACCAGCAAGGGCACAATCTTCTTGTGATACCCAAACTGCTGAGACATCATCAAAGATTGATGAGTCATCAATTCCAGTTGCTGTTACGGCTTGTGATGCAGTACATGTTGTACCATATTCAAGTCCATAATCAGTACCTAATCCATCTGCATTGGTTACTTTTGCTGTGTCCGCGATATATGCATACCATGAGCCATCAGAGCCTTGTACCATTGCTAGTTTATCACCATTAACCTCTACTCGAGGCATGCCTGAGGCACCCTCTGTAGTATCGGAAATCATTGGATCTCTAACAACTACTTCGACTACTGCTGCTCCACCAAAGTAATATTCCTTGTAAGCATTACCAGGATAATACGCTGATACGAATAGCGTTTGGTTTTCTGCTACTACTTCTGGCATCATGCCTGGCACGGCGAATGTTAATCCACCGGCAACCATGATTGCCATAAGTGTAAGACTAGTAATTTTTTTACTTATTTTTTCGTTATACATGTTATTAAATAATTTCTTTAAAATTTTGTTTATACTACTGATCGTCATATTCTATATGATTCAATATTGTTATACCGATGACATTTAGTACTATACATTCTATATAGTGTGAATCATATATCAAATACAATTTTTTGTAAAAAATTTTTCAAATGAACGATTGATTCATTATTATTATATACATTTTTAATTTTTGAAAAACTTTTCTATAGTTTTATTCTATAGACCTAGAATAAGTGTTACAAAAGTTACAAGTGATTATACATTTTTAATTTTTTA
>JAKUOP010000061.1 GCA_022450565.1 Candidatus Nitrosopelagicus sp.
TCTAAATTGTTTCCTTCAGATTGTGTTCTTACTGCAGTTATGTTGCCGTCACTGTCAATTGTAAATGTGGAGATGAAGCCATCATCATCAACACCACTGTACGCTAACGCATAAGTGTCTGAATCAACTTGGACTAAGGAGTTGTGCTTGCCTTGGGACAAATCATGCTCTAAAGCCAAGCATCCTGAACAAGTCATAGATCTTACATTAGTTATGTCTCCATTTGCTGCAAATGCCTCAGGTGGAGAATGAACTAGAAGCGAGGATACGGCAAATAATAAGATGAATAGTCCAAGTTGACGCCTTGCAATTTTCATAGATCAGTTTTCCAGTATATCCACGTTAAAAATCTGATCAAGTCAAACGAGCCTAGAAGACTTTTTCAGGTCTGCTCGCTATTCTTAGGCGTAAATCAAATATGCTTTATATTTGGTAGATGCTTGTTTTGTCATATTGAGCAAATATAACAGTCCTACAATGTCTTCAGAAAAGTCACTGAATTATGTCATTCCAATAGCATTATTGATATTTTTTGGTGTTGTCTATGCCATGACACTTAGGGCAGACAATGGATTTGTTAGTTTCATCCTAATTGGTGCTGCTTTGATAACCATTGTTTATTGGACTGGAATTATTAAAAAAATGGTAACTACAAACAAGCCAAAATTCAAATCAAGAGCCACTGAATCAAAGGATTGGGTTTATGATCTAATCAAAGGAGATCAGGAAACTGTCTTTGTCGCTGAAGTCCCAGGACCTGAGGATAAAATCATGGTTAGACTGATTGACAAAGTTCTTTACGTAAGAGGCTCGCAAGGATTTTCAAAGGAAGTGCCAATTGAAGGTTCAAAGGAGATGGAAATTTCTGATTTCAAATATAGAAATGGTGTTCTTACACTTCGAATAAAAAATCTATAGACTCTTTGCCAGTTCTAATTTTTCGGGAAGATATTTGTCTGTAATGTTTGTTAAACCATACTTTGAAAATGCTTCTAACTCTGCCTTTTTCTTAATTTTTGTAAATACTTCAAGCTCCTTTTTCCAAATTCCTTCTTGATATCTTGGATCTTTTTGTAAATCAAAACAACGCTTGATATCAGATTCTGTCATAGGTATAGTTGGTAACTTGTATTTGTCAATGTCAGTAGCCCAAACACCCATCCATTTTGCATCAGGCACTGTTAGTTCTCTGAGATGTGCAGCATTTGCAGAACCTGACTTGATTACCATAGCAATGTGCTCTCCATAGACATCACCATCAGTTAGAATTACAACTGGTAGGTTCAATTCATCATGTAATCGTTTTAACAAAGTTCTTGTTGAGCGAGGAGCCTGTCCACCTGTATTGATAATTATGGATTTGAATTTCTTATCAACTTGCTCTTCAACAAATCTAGTAAACAAACCACCTTTCTCTATGGCAATCACAAGTTCAGCACTAGTATCTACTAATTGAGCAGATGTCATGCTTGGACCAATTGCATATCCATCTGGATGAGTTGAAAGATTCTGCTGCTTTCCTTCATAACCTGGAATTGTATATTCAATGGTCAAGTCGCCAAAAATACTACTTCTCTCCTCAGG
>JAKUOP010000062.1 GCA_022450565.1 Candidatus Nitrosopelagicus sp.
AAGGTTTTAGCTTCTGCTCATTCTAGATTTCTGTTAAAGGATGGTTGGAAAGGTTCACGAAAGAATATTCCTGCATCATATTTGACCGGTTACATGGCCGGAAAAAAAGCATTATCCAATGGAGTCACTGATGCAATCTTGTATAGTGGTACTAGAAGATATACTGACAGAATGGCTGCTGCATTGAAAGGAGTAATTGATGCAGGTGTAAAAGTTCCAGCTGATGAAGAATCATTTCCAGCTGATGAAAGAATTAACGGTGAACATCTTAAAGTTAAAAATGATATTTCAAGTGTTAAATCAAAAATTGATAGTGAGGTTAAAGCATAATGAGTCAAACTGCACCACAACGTCAACAAGGTAGACCTGGTGGACCTGGCGGTAGACCTGGTGGTAGAGGCGGTCGTCAAGGTGATAGACCACGAAGACCAAGACGTGAACCTGTTGTAGAAGTTTGGGAACCAAAAACAATCTTAGGAAAAAAAGTTGCATCTGGTGAAATCACTACTATGGAAGAAATTTATGAAAAAGGTTTACGTATTCAAGAAGCAGGAATTATTAAAAAATTATTACCTGATTTAAAAACTGAAGTTATTGATGTTGGTTTAATCCAAAAGATGACACCAAATGGTCAATCAACAAGATTCAAAGCTCTAGTTGCAGCAGGAAACCAAAATGGTTGGCTTGGAATTGGTCTTGGAAAATCAAAACAAATGAGAATTGCAATTGAAAAAGCAAACAACGCTGCATTTCTAAATGTTAGTCCAATAAAACTTGGATGTGGAAGTTGGGAATGTAGATGTGATCAAAAACATTCTGTTCCATTTACCGTTAAAGGTAAAGGTGGAAGTGTAACAATTGAAATTTTACCAGGTCCAAGAGGACTAGGACTTGTTGCAGGTGGAAAAATTCGTAATTTATTAAAATTAGCAGGTGTAAAAGATGCATGGACTCATACAAATGGCTCTACTGCAACAATGAATTCAACATCAAAAGCATTACTTGAATGTCTAAGACAGACATTCAGTCAGGGATGAGTACTATGTCTAAAGCATATCTTGTTGTAAGAATTAGTGGAACAGCAGATGTACCTTATTGGGCTACCACTACAATGAATCTATTAAAATTAGAAAAGAAACATCGTGCAGTAATCATTCCTGAAATAGATAATACGATTGGAATGTTGAGAAAAGTCCAACATTATGTTGCCTGGCAAGAACTTGATGTTGAAACTGCAAAAGAACTTTTAGATAAAAAAGCCCGAAAATCTGGCTATAAAAAAATTACACCTGAAGATATTACCGCATTAGGATACAAATCTGTAGATGAATTGGCTTCTGCTTTAGCAGAGGGCAAGACTTCTCTCACAAAATTAAAACCTCTAAAACCTTGGTTTGCATTAAATCCTCCAAGACATGGTTTCAAAAGAAGCTGTAAACGACTTTACGGTCAAAAAGGTGTTTTAGGACACAACAAAGAACTTTTAGTTATTGTAAAGAGGATGATGTAAAATGGCAACAAGATTAAGAAAAACTAGAAGATTAAGAGGTGGAAGACACATGGGATGGGGTCAAGTTGCAC
>JAKUOP010000063.1 GCA_022450565.1 Candidatus Nitrosopelagicus sp.
CATTCTTTCTGCTGAAAAAGATCTTCAATATGAAATCCAAGGTGTATACGGGGTTTATGATATAGTGCTCAAAATTTCTTCAGATGATGCTCCCAGATTACGAAAAATCATTACAAACCAAATCCGCAAAATTGACAAAGTACAGTCTACACTCACCATGATGGTCATAGAGGAACAAGAATAACCAAATTCCCCTGATGTAATATGGAATCTCTGAATAATATTATGAATGAAAAAACCACAAACCTAGTTTTTTACCATAACCCATATACAAAAATAAAATTTGTAAATGAAATCACCAATTCATATAAAATTCCTATATTTTACGTGGATTTTGACTTGTTATTTTCAGGATACTATCAAAGTCAACTAATTTCAGAAAAACCAAACATTGAGATTCTTCAACCTTCAGAACGCAATTTATTACAAATTGTTTTAGAATTAATTAAAAAAACAGAGTCACGGAAAAGTATTATTGTTTTTGATTCTCTAAATGGACTTTATGCCAGTATTAAAGAAAATCCAGATTCAGGCAGATTTATTGAAAGTTTGTTAATGTTTTTGGCATCTAACCTCAAATTTTCTAAATCATCATTTTTCATTTTGTCTTTAGCAGAAAAAAAAGAGGCTGAATGGGTTTTGTCTCCAACTAAACGTCACATTCTAGAAAATGAGAATGTCAACAGACTTCAGATTGAAGAGGATAATGAAAATTTGCAAATACAGATTTTGTAAAATTTCTAGCGATCAAAAAATTTCAAACGCTGTTATGAAAAATGCTAACGCCGTTATAATTTGGATTTTTTAGGCAAATTATATTAAGATCAAAATTTAACAATTTTCATAATGCCAGTAGCAATACTTCCAGACATTGGAGAACAAATGTGTATAGGTTGCGCACTATGTGTAGAAATCTGTACAACTTTAGGACCTGATGTTTTAAGAGTAAAACCAGTCGAAGGCTGGAAGAGAGGTAAAGCATTTGTATTTTATCCAGAAAGATGTATCTCAGACGGTGCATGTATTGGAGTTTGCCCAACAAAGGCAATCTTTTGGATGAGACCAATGGACTTTACAGTTGGACAACCAGTCCCACTATACAAGAACTCTGTCTTCGTCAAAGGTTGGACTGAACTAGTAGATTAAGTTCATCCACTAACTTCTTTTTATTATTATTTTGACTAGTTAGACCTTATATTACAAAATTCATTTTGATAAACAATGACAAAAATTGGAGATGCCAAACGAAAGATTCATGGAATGATTACTGGTAAACCTGATAATTTTTCTTGGGTTATTGATAGAAAACTGGCCGGAAGTGCAATTCCAACTTCAAAAGAAGAGGTTGATTGGGCAAAACAAGAAGGAATAAAATCAATTGTAACAATTAGAGAAGAACCACTTGAAGATGAATGGCTAGACGATGTAAATTATTTACATGTTCATTCAAACGACATGGGCGTTCCAGAATTTGACGATTTAGTTAGTTCGGTTGATTTTATCCATGAAAGGCTTGTAAATAATGAGCCAGTTATGGTACATTGTCTTGCTGGACTTGGAAGAACTGG